>CAYTZS010000036.1:0-28413 GCA_964442355.1 uncultured Saprospiraceae bacterium
TGTACACGAAGCTCCAGGTGGCGGTGTTGCCCTCGCAGTCGGTGTAGGTCCAGGCATAGGTCCTCGTGCCCTCGCAGGTGATGGGGTTAGGGTTGTTGGTGACGATTGGGCCTGTCGGCGTGATGGTCTCGCCGCAGTTGCTCAGCACCACGGGCGGTACGGGCTGCGTGGCGTTGGCCGGGCAGGCCACGGTAGCCGAGCCGTTGGCGGGCACTGTGAACGGGTTGCGCTCGACGGTGGTCACGTGGGTCCAGGTCCTAACCAGGCCGGCACAGTCGGTGTAGGTCCAAACAAAGATCCTCGTCCCCTCGCAGGTGAGGGGGTTGGGGCTGTTCGTGATGGCCGGGCCGGTCGGCGTCACCGACTTGCCGCAGCCGTCAAGCACCGCCGGCGGCGTGGGCTGGACGATGAGCGACGGGCAGGCCACCGTGGAGGCGCCGTTGGCGGGCACGCTGTAGGTCGGGTAGGCCGGCACCGTGAAGGTGGACGTGCAGGTCGTCGTCGTGGGGGCACAGCTGCTCGTGTAGGTGAAGGTCACCGTGATGGTGTTGCTGTTCGGGTTGCAGATGAGCGGTGCGGCCGGTGCGTTGTTGGTCAGCGTGCCGTTGCAGCCGCCGCTGGCCGTGGCCGAGGCCAGCCAGTTGGCGTAGGCCGTGTTCAGCTGTGCCTGCGTGAGGCAGGCGCTGGCCGTCGTCGGCGTTGGGCAGGTCAGCACCACCGTGGGCGGTGCGGCCACCGTGAAGGTCGCCTGGCAGGTCGTGGTCGGCGTGCCACAGGTGCTCGTGTAGGTGAAGGTCACTATCGTCGAGCCGCCACATGCCGATGGCGCTCCCGTGTTGTTGTTCGTCAGGACGCCGTTGCAACCCCCAGTGCCGCTGGCCGTGGCCAGCCAAGCTGCAAACTGGCCATCAACGGCAGCTTGCGTCTGGCAGGCGGCTGTGGTCGTGTTTACCGGACAAGTCAGCACCACGGTTGGCGCTGCAGCCACCGTGAAGGTCGCTTGGCAGGTCGTCGTCAATGGCGCACAGCTGCTCGTGTAGGTGAAGGTCACGGTCGTTGAGCCGCCGCAGGCCGATGGGGCGCCCGTGTTGTTGTTGGTCAGTACGCCGTTGCAGCCGCCGCTGGCGCTGGCCGTGGACAGCCAAGTGGCGAAGGCCGTGTTCACCGCATCTTGGGTCTGGCAGGCGGCTACCGTGGTGTTCACTGGGCAGGTCAGCACCACCGTTGGTGGTGCAGCCACCGTGAAGGTCGCCTGACAGGTTGTGGTCGTCGGTGCGCAGGTGCTCGTGTAGGTGAAGGTTACGGTCGTCGAACCACCACATGCGGAAGGCGCTCCCGTGTTGTTGTTCGTCAGTACGCCGTTGCAGCCGCCGCTGGCACTGGCCGTGGCCAGCCAGGTGGCAAAGGCTTGGTTCACCGCAGCCTGCGTCTGGCAGGCCGCAGTCGTCGTGTTAACCGGACAGGTCAGCACCACGGAGGGCGCTGCGGGTACCGTAAAGGTCGCCTGACAGGTCGTCGTCAGCGGTGCGCAGGTGCTCGTGTACGTGAAGGTCACGGTCGTCGAACCGCCACAGGCCGATGGCGCTCCCGTGTTGTTGTTCGTCAAAACGCCGTTGCAGCCGCCGCTGGCACTGGCCGTGGCCAGCCAGGTGGCAAAGGCTTGATTCACCGCAGCCTGCGTCTGGCAGGCGGCTGTGGTGGTATTGGTTGGGCACGTCAGTACCACCGGGGGAGTTGAAGATACCGTAAAGGTGGCCTGACAGGTCTGCGTCGAGAACGGGCAGGCCCCAAACCATGGTGATGACGGCGGAGACTGCGCATAGGAAAAGGTCACGGTCGTTGAACCGCCCGTTGCAGGTGGTGCCCCAGTGTTGTTGTTGCTCAAAACACCGTTGCAACCACCAGTGCCACTAGCCGTGGCCAGCCAAGTGGCGAAGGCCGCATTGATTTGTGCCTGCGTTTGCCCGGAGGCCTCTGTTTGGTTTATGGGGCAGGTGAGAACGGGAGCAGTTGGCGTCGGTATCGTGAAAGTGGAAGAACAAGTCAGCGGGGCAGCACAACTGGAAGTATAGGTAAGGGTCAAGGTCTTGGTGCCACCACAACTGCTGGGTGGATTACCAGTGAACCCGTTGTAGCTTATGGAACCATTGCAGCCGCCACTGAAGCTACTGGTATTGACCCAATTTTGCAAAGCGATGCTGTCCTGAGCACGTGTCTGGCATAACGGCCTTGTGAGGGGGGCAGGACAGGTCAGCTGTGGAGGTGGTGCTGAATTCACCGTGAAGGTAGCTTGGCAGGTTGTTGGACCTGCAGATGTCGTGTAAGTAAAAGTCACTGTGGTGCTGCCACCGCAAGCTGAAGGCGCGCCTGTGTTGTTGTTGGTTAGCACACCATTGCAGCCGCCTGTTGCACTTGCAGTTGCAAGCCAAGCTGCAAACTGCGCATTTACGGCAGCTTGGGTCTGGCAAGCAGCTACCGTAGTATTTGTAGGACAATTGAGGGAAACAGGTGGCGGTGTGGTCGAGTATACCACATTGTCAAAATCAAATGATTGGTTTACACCTTGAGTACCTACAGCTATCAGTTGTATCTTGAGCCAACTGATACAACTCCAGTTTAACGTGGTAATGGCACCAGCAGGCAAAGCATTTGGATTGAAATCCATGGTATGGCCTAGGTTATCTGATATTCGCCATGTGCCACCGCCCCCACCAAAGGGCCATGTCTGGAAACTCGTCACGTTCCAAGTCCCAGCATCTTTGGTGATTTGTGTGAAGTTATTGACGTTTGGTGCTGAAGGGAATAGTCTTTGATTTGCAGGATTCCATGTCCATCCGGCGAGCGTAAAACCCGTCTCTGTTGGTCCAGTGTCGAATGTCATGGTTTGTGAAAAAAGGCTGCCAGCGTTGATGAGCATCAACAACATTGCGCCAATAACTTTTAGCTTGAAATTGGTTTGGAATAATTGCTTCATAAAGAGATTCGATTAAGGATGATTGAGAATTTTATGTCATTGCCAAAGGCTGAAAATTTTCAGCCCCGAAATGGGTTTTGCATATTGGAAAAACGGAACACAAATGAAGACTTCGAAAAACTAAAGCAAGCTCGAAAAAGCGCTGAAGAAGAAGTTCGAGGTAGTGTGCGTTTGGAAAAGTAAGTGCAACGTCCTAAGAAACAGTAACTAAAGTTCTCCAAAAATGAACGGGGAGGAAGAACACCTCAAAGATAATTTCGCCATCGAATAACAATGAATAAAAACAACACAACAATGCTATTTCAACCAATTTGTCATTCGACTAACCCATTTGCAAAATATTATTTCAGAACAGAAAAAAAATACAGTCACTCCCCATGGAAGTGACTGTATTTGAAACCTTTAATTCAGCAAACCAAAACATTGTGGTTTGCAATGAAAATCTTAGTTTTTGCCAACCACCAGTTTCTGCTCAAAATACTGGTCGCCGGCCTTGACCCTGACGATGTACAGGCCACTGCCCACACCTTCGAGGTCAATGCGCTCGTTCAAATTGGTTGACCTGCCGAACTCCTTGCGAAGCACTACTTGACCAAGTTGGTTGAAAATGTCAAGGCTGACTTCTTGCCCCTCGGCAATTTCACGCAGACTAAATGTCACCTCACCGCTGGTTGGGTTTGGCATCAGTTCGAAGCTGATGTCGCTGTTGTCCACGCCATTTGCGAACTCCAAATTGTACTGTTCCAGCAATTTGTCAAGCTCAGCGTAGTCGGGCGCAGCAATGTCGTCTTGGCAAGCATTGTCGGTATTTATCCTGCCAAAATAATCATTGAGGTCGAGGAGCGTCTGGTTCAAGGCCGTGCCGTAGATAATCTTCTGGCCGAGCGTCAAGCCGAGGCTGCCGTCCAAGTAGAGATTCACGAGGTCTTGCAAGCCACCGATTGTGTACGGCTGGTCGTACTCCATTCCTTGCGCATCGAAGAAGCGCACTACGCAGGTGCCGTTGGCGTTGCAGCTGTAGATGCAGGGGTGCAGGTAAATGCATCCCAGCCCTTGGTTGCGCACGCCATTCAACGTCAAGCCCTTGTACTCCATGTTGAAACGGATGTTGAGCTCCAATGCGATGGCGTTGGCTGCCAGTGTGTTCTTGATGCCACCCACGCCCATCGGGTTGCAACCCGTGCAGTTGGTCTGCTGGCAATTGGCGAGTACCGCCGGACCACCAATGCCGGGCAACATGTCCATCACGCACTGGGCATCTGTCAAAGTAATGGAACGGTTGTTTCCGCCAATTTTTACTGGACTGCTGTTCAACAGCGTCGTGATGACCTGCAAGTCGGTAGCTGAAGGAATAACCACATTTCCGGGCGCTCCACCCTCAATGCCCCATGCTTCCATGGAATAAGTTTCCAGCGGTTGGCAAGCACCAGAGTAGGTCACTTCGCAAAGGCTTGGGTACTCGTTGCCACAGCGGTCAGCGATGCGGAAGTAGAAGGTGCGGCCAAATGTGAAGTTGCCGTCGCCGTCGGGGTCGGAGCACTGCCAGAGGTTGGTGTAGCTGTCGAGTGTCACGAAGAGCTCGTCACCGTAGCACACGTCGAAGTAGTTGCCAGCTTCGAGCATTTCCTCAACCTTACCTTGGAAGTTGTCGTCTTCGGGGCAGGGCACATCCTCGATGCACGTCAGGTTGTCAACATCAACGGAAATAGCGCTGCTGCTGCCACTGGGGCAGGTGCCTACCGGGGCTTGGTCATCGTTGATGTTGTACGTAAGGCTCCATGGGTGGCTGTGGCCACCGCAGTCGGTGTAGGTAAATGTGTATTTGCGCCAGCCTGAACAGCCAGAAGGGGAAATATTCTCGCTGACACTGGTGAGTGTCGCTTTGATTTCCTGACCACAGATGTCGTAAATGGTCGGAGGTGCAGGAGGCACGGCATAGGCAAGGCAGCCCACAACGTCTGTCACATCTGGATAAACAAAGAAATCAGCGGTATAAAGGATGTTGTAGGTCTGGCTCCAGAAGTGGGTGTTGCCTTCGCAATCTTTGTACATCCATTCGTACTTGCGGCTACCCTCGCAGCCCCAAGCATTGGGCGTGCTGGTGACGATTGGGCCAATCGGCGTGAGGAGTTTGCCGCAATTGTCAAATACAGTTGGTGGCGTCGGTTGGATGGCATTCAGCGGGCACTCCACCGACGATACCACGCTTGGAGGCACAGCGAAGTCAAGGTACTCGATGGTGTAGGTGAACGTCCAAGTGGCAGTGTTGCCTTCACAGTCAGTGTAGGTGAAACTCCACGTGCGGGTGCCCTCGCAGAAAGGTTTGGCCGTGGCGCTGACGACCGGCGTGAGCACCTCTCCGCAGTTGCTCAACACCACAGGCGGCACTGGTTGTGCATCTGTATCGTCTGGGCAGTCAACCGTGGCACTGCCGTTTGGCGTAGCAATCGTAAACGGCTGACGCTCAATCGTATAGACAAAGCTCCACGGGAGACTATTGCCTTCGCAATCCGTGAAAGTCCAAGTAAACGTGCGGGTGCCCTCGCAAGTGATGGGGTTCGGTACGTTGGTGACGACAGGGCCAGTCGGTGTCAGCACTTCGCCGCAGTTGCTCAGCACCACGGGTGGCACTGGTTGCGTGGCGTTGGCTGGGCAGTTGACCGTTGCTGCGCCGTTGGCAGGCACCGTGAACGGCTGCCGTTCGATGGTGTACACGAAGCTCCATGTGGCGGTATTGCCCTCGCAGTCCATGAAAGTGAAGGTGTAGGTACGGGTACCCTCGCAGGTGATTGGGTTCGGCACATTGGTGATGCTAATATTCGTTGGAGAAAGCACCTCTCCGCAATTGCTGGAGATAACTGGCGGCACTGGCTGTGTGGCCAATGCTGGACAAGCGACCGTGGCAGACCCATTGGCAGGCACCGTGAACGGGCTGCGTTCAATAGTGTAAACAAAGCTCCAAGTAGCGGTATTGCCCTCGCAATCGGTGAAGACGTAGGAGTAAGTCCTCGTGCCTTCGCAAGTCAACGGACTTGGGTTGTCCACGATAGTTGGTGTGGGTGCAGGCAGTGTCTCACCGCAATTGCTCAACACCACTGGCGGTGTTGGAGGCGTTGCCAACGCTAAACAAGCGACCGTGGCAGAACCGTTGGCAGGCACCGTAAACGGCAGCCGCTCGATTCTGTACTGGAAGGTATATGTACGAGTGTTGCCTTCGCAATCGGTATAAGTGTAAACATACGAACGAGTACCCTCACAGCTCAACGGGCTTGGGAGGTCAACAATAGCAGGAGCCGATGGCGTTAAAACCTCGCCGCAATTGCTCAACACCACTGGCAAGGCAGTTGGTGGAACGGCCAATGCCAGACAGGAAACCGTGGTGGAATCAGTGGATGGTGAAATCGTGAACGGCAAACGCTCGATGGTGTACACAAAGCTCCAAGTACCAGCCACTGGCATCATTGCGCCACGGTTGGCTTCCGTTTCGTTTGGATCCGTGATGGATGGGCCGCAATTGTCAATGTAAGTGTATGTAAATGTCCGGGTACCCTCGCAAGTCAGTGGGGTTGGATTGTCTGTGATGACCGGGCCAGTGACCGCAAGCGGGCCACAACCACCCATAACTACTGGCGGCGTGGGTGCTACTGCCAATGCAGGGCAAGCTACCGTGGCACTTCCATTGGGTGGAAAACAAATAAGTTGAAGGCCGAAATCGCCTACCTCGCCTGCACCATATACCAAAATGCGGTAAGTAGTGCCAGCCACAGTCTGGAAGCTCAACTGAGAACTGGTGCCACAGAAATCGTCGTTGGACGCCACACAAGTCAGTGCTCCGCAACTGCCGGAATAAACTGCCAGGCTGGTATTGTAATCAGCATACGCACAAGTATTGATGACAGCAGTACCGCCATCACCCACAAAGTAGTACCAAACGCCCCCAGCTGTTGCCCCGCCGGAGCAGTTGGGTGCTTGACCCAGCGCTATGTCATCGCCAGCACCAGCAGTATTGCCAGAGAAAAGGTCACCACAAATCAATGGAATGGCATTGGCACAAAGGTCATTGATAGGCGCACTGCCTGCCGAGCATGGGTTAACCGCTGGGCCAGTACCGGGCAGGGAGCAATGGATGTTCCCGAAAGTCCCGATTTGACCTGTAAAATCAACAGGCTGCCCATCGGCCCGGAACCTCACAGCGGAAAAGGTGCTGGTCACATTGGTTCCAACTAGCGCAAGCCTTGTTGTCCTAAAAATCAGGTCACCACCTGTGAGTATCAAACTATCCCCATTCGTTGAATTAGAATAAAGGACGCTCACATCTACGGTGAAATAATCGTCTGCTGCGTTGTTAGGCGTCCCGTTGTCATTGCAAGAGCTGATGTTGGCGAAGGAGAAGCCGATGACTTCGCAGGGGGGGGCGGCGGAACAGGAATTGACAGTAGGCCCGGTAGCCGCATCAATGCAAGTAGGCTCAGCCGTGAAGTGCATCTCGATTTCGGTCGGAGTTCCATCGGCCTTGAACTGCACGTTGTTGAAAACGTGCTGGTTTCCGATGATGTCGTTCACATGGATGGCATACGAACCGATTTGGTCACCGCCCGGCACCAACCGAAGGCTATCAGTCAATGGGCGGTTGAAAAATACACCCCGGACATTTTGCGTGAAAAAATCGTCGCTGGGGTCGTTGGGTGTGCCGTTGTCGTTGCAGGCGCTGGGGTTGCCCAAGAAATCAACTGTTATCGTGCAAGGCTCCGAGCACTCCATCACCGAAGGCCCGGTAGCCGCATCAATACAAGTAGGCTCAGCCGTGAAATGCATCTCGATTTCGGTCGAAGTGCCATCGGCCTTGAACTGCACGTTGTTGAAAACGTGCTGGTTTCCGATGATGTCGTTCACATGGATGGCATACGAACCGATTTGGTCACCGCCCGGCACCAACCGAAGGCTATCGGTCAAGGGTCGGTTGAAAAATACACCCCGGACATTTTGCGTGAAAAAATCATCGGTGGGGTCATTGGGTGTGCCGTTGTCGTTGCAGGCGCTGGGGTTGCCCAAGAAATCAACTGTGATCGTACAGGGTGGAGCCTGTATGTCCGCCGTGAAACAAAAATCACTCGTACCGCCTGAAGATGAGGCTGGGTGGACATATACGTAGTAGGTAACGCCCGCCACTGTATTTACCGTAAAAGCAGCACTCAAGCCACCACCGCTGTCATCGTCACCAACCACACAGGTCAACGAAGCACAAGTTCCGGAATATACGTTCACTTCAGGATCCCAACCTCCACTGGCTGGGAAAAAGAAATCCCAAGCCTGACCGTCGCCAGTGAAGGTGTACCAAACGCCTTGACCTTCTGCATCTGAATCTGGGCCATCGCAATCTGCACCACCATTCGGAAGGTCAGCGCCAGCACCAATGGTCGTGCCGCAGATATTGCCGCCGTTGGCCACTATCGGCGTAGCATTGGCGCAAAGGTCGTTGACGGGCACAGTGGTCAACGCCGACAGGCTGTAATCATCTACCGCCATGCCATCATCGGCACCACTGGCATCAAAGCTGACCCAACGGAAGCAGAACGTGGCGCCGTTTGCGATGCTAAGGCCTGTCAAGTTAGCACTCAGGTTGGCAGAATGCAGCATAGTGCCGCCACCCACGGGAGAATTAATGGCGTTGATATAATCCAATGCCGGAACGGAAACCCACGTGCCGGCACCGTTGATAGCAGTTGTATTGGCATTGTACTCAAAGTTGATCCTGTCGGTCCTGCCAGTAGCGCCAAAGCGCCAGGTCTCACCCGTGTAGGTGATGGTCAACCCGGTTATGATCGAGCCAGTGTTGTTGGTGTAACACACGCCCACGGTGGGTGTCAGCGAGCCACTTTGTAGGCCGCCAAAAGCCCGCTCGCTGTTGCTCGCCAAGCCAAAGCTGTAGGTATCTCCAGCGTTGCCACTCCCCGTCCCAGCCGTGTAAAGGGTGTTGGCATTGGAGCCAGTTTCAAAAAAAGCCCAGCCAGCTGGCACGGTGGAAGAAGTGCCAGACGAAGCGAGCGTACTAAAATCTTCGTTGTGGGTAAAGCTGGGATTGGGAATGGATATCTGTGCGAATTGTTTCGTGCTGAAACTGAGCAGCATCAAGAAACACAACAGATGTTGGATTGTAAACTTTGATTTCATCATGTTAGAAGTTTGAAATGGGAGGATAAAAGAATTACGTTTTGTTAGCAGTCAATCGAGTTGAAAATGACGCTTTTAAATCGGACTCCGGGAGGGCTTTAAGTGCCTAATTGTTTGAGGGTGCAAGATGTAGTGAGCAAGTGACGCAAAGCTACTTACTAGCTTTAAGAAATTGTAAACAATTTATCCATTTAAGCTTGCTGGACAAATGTGGGGCACAAAGGAACCGAAACCCGAACCAGTTGTTTCATTCCACGTATTTTTGCCGGAGAGGTTTAGAAAGTTTAGCGGGCTTAGGAGGTATAGAAATTCTTGCCTCTTTAACCTCCTAAACCTCCTAAACCCGCTAAACCTGAATTTACATGCGCCTTGAGCCTAATAACCTCCTAGAAAAACTGGAGTACGACAAAATAATCGCCCTGCTGGACAAAGAATGCCTCGGCGAATTGGGCCGAGCGGCCATCCACCGCCTGCCGTTCCTCACCAACGTGGAAGAAATCGAGCAGCGGCTGCGGGAAGTCTCGGAGTACAAACTTTCCCTCTCCAAAAACGACCACTTTCCGCTGTCGCAATACGAAGACCTGGCCGATGACCTGAAGATGCTCGACATCGAGGGCTACGTGCTGCCACAAGATGGCTTCGTGCGCATCAATGCCGTGCTGGTCATTTTCGGCAGCATCTTCCGCTTCTTCACTCCCGACCGACAGAAGATTTACCCCAGCCTCTACGACATCATCCGCCCCGTTCACTTCGACCCGGCGCTGCATACCGCCATCGGGAAGGTCTTCGATGAAAATGGCGACATCCGGCCCGACGCCTCCCCTGCCCTGCAAACCATCCGGCGGGAAATCGGGAGCAAGCAGCGGGAACTCGACAAGGTTTTCCGCACCCTCATCAACAGCTACCGCAACTCCGGCTGGCTGACCGACAACGTGGAATCCATCCGAAACAACCGCCGGGTACTCTCCGTGCCCGTGGAGCACAAGCGTAAAATCCGGGGCATCATCCACGACGAAAGCGCCACGGGGCGTACGGCCTTCATCGAGCCGGAACCCGTCATCGAAATCAACAACGACATCTTCGACCTGGAGCAGGACGAAAAGCGGGAAATCTGGCGAATCCTCAAAGAACTGAGCGACACGCTGCGGCCCTACACGCCCGTCATGCGCTCGTATTTGACCTTGATAGTGCAATACGACGTGATAATGACCAAGGCCCGGCTGGCCTACCAAATGAACGCCGTGATGCCCAAGCTGACGCAAAACCCGGCCTTCGGCACGGAGATGGGCAAGCACCCGCTGCTGTATTTGAAGAACAAAAAAATCGGGCGGGAAACTGTGCCGTTCGACCTGAAACTGCACGGCGAGAACCGCATCATCGTGCTCTCCGGCCCCAACGCTGGGGGCAAGTCCATCCTGATGAAATCGGTGGGCTTGCAGCAACTGATGGTGCAAAGCGGGATGCTGGTGCCAATGGACGAAATCAGCGAGATGGGCATTTTCGAGAATATCTTCGCCGACATCGGTGACTCGCAATCGCTGGAGGACGACCTTTCGACCTACTCCAGCCGCTTGGTGTATATGCGCAAGTTCTTGGAACATGCCGACGGCAAAACCCTTGTCCTCATTGACGAATTCGGCTCCGGCACCGACCCGAAGATGGGGGGTGCCATTGCGGAAGCGATACTGAAAGAACTCAACGAGCGCCAATGCTACGGCGTCATCACGACGCACTACTCCAACCTCAAGATGTTCGCCTTCAAGACGCCGGGCATCCTCAATGGCTCCATGCTTTTCGACCAGGAGCACCTCGCCCCGACATATATGTTCAAGGCGGGACGGCCCGGCAGCAGCTACGCTTTTGAGATTGCGCAGAAAAGTGGTTTGTCCAAAAAAATACTCACCTACGCCCGCCAGCGCACTGGAAAGAACGAGACGGCAGTTGATGATTTGCTCATTGATTTGCAGCGGGAAAAAAAGGAAGTGGAGGACAAGCTCCTCGAACTCACCACGACGCAGAACAAGCTGGACAAGCTGATGAAGAGCTACGACGAACTGCACCGTGACCTCGAATACCGCCGCAAAAAATTCCAACTGGAAGCCAAGGAAAAGAACCTGCAAGCCGTGACCCGTGACACCCGTGAGATGGAAAAGCTGGTGCGGGAAATACGGGAGCAGCAGAACCTCGAAATGGCAAAGGTGATGGCCGAAAAGGTGCGGGTGGAACGGGAAGAAGCCGAAAAGGCGGTCATCCAACTCGAAGAACAGATTTACAACGAAGCACCGCTTACGCAGTTTAAAAAAGCCAAAACGGGCGAGCTGCAAGTAGGCGACCTGGTGCGCATGAAAAGCGGCGGCTCGGCTGGCACCATCGAAGCCATTGACAAAACCAAGGCCATCGTGCAAATGGGGCCGATGCGCCTCACCGTCAAGCTCCGTGACCTCGAACATGCCCGTGAGGAACTGAACGTGCAGAAGAAAAAGAGCATCAGCGTGGACACCCTGAACCAGTTCAATGCCTTCGAGAACAAGCTCGACATCCGGGGCCTCACACCGGACGAGGCACTGCGCCGGGTGGAGGAGTTCATGGACCGTGCGCTGATGAACAGCTCCAGCGAATTGCGCATCGTGCATGGGCGTGGCACGGGGGCGCTCCGCAACCTCGTGCGCAGCAAGGTGCGGGAATACCGGGAAGTGAAGCAGTCGTACCATCCGGCCAGCGAGGAAGGCGGGGATGGGGTGACGGTGGTGGAGCTTTGAGGAGATATGAGTTATGAGATATGAGTTGGGGCTGCTAGGGGTTTCAGTTGCTTTTTGACTTGGTGCGTCGGCGGGCAGACTTTCCAAGTTTCAAAAACTTGGAAAGTCTAAAGACCTGCCCTCTCTCCTACCTTTTCCTTTTTCATCATTTTTCCCTTACGGGTATTGGTGGGATGAAAACGCAAGGACGCAAAGGCGCTAAGACGCAAAGCATTGTTTGCCATTCCTTTGCGCCCTTGCGGCTTGGCGCCTTGGCGATAAAACCGCCCTTCACTTTACTTTTTTCATCATTTTTCCATTGCGGTATTGGAAGGATGAAAAACGCTCGCTATTTTAGCGCTTGTGAGATACGTACATTATTTGGCAGATTGACGCATTGCATGTTTTGGATTATTGAAAATATAAAAATGCAATGCGTCAATCCGTTGTTCTCTGTAACAAAAATAAGAAATAATAAATTAATATGAAAAAGACCGTGCCGATATTAGTAAGAAAAGCCCTTGAAAAGGTTTTGGATGAAAATCCAACATTAATACGGGCAGTTTTTGACGAAAAAGCGGTTGTTATTTTTAAAGAAAAATATGATTTTGAATCACCATTTTACTTCAAACTTATAGCGGTAAATGTCAACGATTCTGGAAAAACAACTTACACAGTTGAGTACCTGCCATCAAACTATGAAAATCTAAAATCACGACGACACTCCAACAGCCTCGAAGGGCTTAATGATGATATAAAAACATGGATTAACCTTATTATTGAGTACAACAAGGAGAGTATTATCTTTGATGATAAAATTACCCAGAAATATTATGACGACCTCGAACCTCAATTTACAATCATTGATAAGGACGCAGATTTTGCACCATATTCTTTTGCCCAACAGGAACAACTTCAAAAATACCTCGACTTTGCAAGACAAAAAATAGAAGCGCAAGTCACGCCTGAAAACAAAACCGAAGCTGAAGAAATAATAAAAGAAATAACCGAAGCAAAAGACGTAATATCAAAATCTACAAAGTCAGAAAACATAAGTAGAATAAGAAAAATAATAGCAAAAGCCCATAAAATGAAATATGACATTGGCAAAGAACTTTTAATTGAATTTCTCGCTGATGCTGCTAAATGGATTGGATCGGTGGCGATTGATGCTTTACTTGGATAAAATACCAAGTATTTTTCGGGCCAGTTATCACAAGTATGTTACAGCAACATCTAGATTTTTTAGTTCTTGCGATATAGCAAGAACTAAAAAATCTAAACCACCATTTTCACGCCAACGGAGAAACTACCCGCACCCCAAAAAACCCTATCCACTATCTGCCGCAAAGCACCTCACCTCCCCACCCTCCACTTTTCAAGCTCCCAACATCCTTGATTCCCTAAAAAAGTCCCCTTATGCCGTTTGGAAACTTCCAAATGCTTTCCAGCCGATTTTTCCAGCATTTGGAAACTTCCAAAAAGGGTAAGGGGCGTTTTTGGGCATTGAAGAAAGGGAATGCCGTTCTTTCCCCACTTCATCCGCATCCCTCAACATCCCCCATTCCTCAACACCGCATAAACCACCTTGCCCGAAACGGACAGGTCGAATACTTTTTCGCCGATGGTGGGGAGCAGGAGTTCCCAGGTTTTGCCATGGTCAGTGGAGCGGTAAATGCCTTTGGGGTGGCCGCAGTAGAAGGTTTCGCCCACTTGCTTGATGGAAGAAATCAGCTTGGACGGTGGAAGGCCAGCATCAATGGGCTGCCAAGTCTTTCCGCCGTCGGTGGAAGTGCGAATCCGCCGGGTTTCCGACTCGGTGTTGTAAGTAATGGCGGCAAAGCCGCCCTCGATGACTTCTACGGCGATACCCACGCCGCCCTCGCTCAGCACCACGTCCCAATGCTCGCCGCCGTCAGTCGAGCGCAAAATGCCGCCCTCGTTGGTGCAAAGCAGCACACCATTTGACTCCACCATCTTTATCATCCAGCCATCCTGCATGACGTGCTTCCAGGTTTTCCCCTGGTCGGCGGATTTGAAGATGCCGCTGTCGCAGCCGATGAAAACGCTGCCATCCTTGGCAGTGAACACGGTGCGCACCGATTGGCCTTCGAAATTGGTGAAAATGGGCAACCAAACATCGGTATTGTCCAATTTTTGGAAAAAATGGCACCTGTTGCTGAAGGCAATCATGCCAGTCGGGCCAGCGGAAACAGCAGTGTGGGATTCTACGAGGGATAAGTCTTTTTCCCAAACAGTGGCTTTGGAAGTGGTGCTGTTTCGATAAACGCCTTTTGAGGCACCCAAAAAAAGCTCGCCATCACCTGCGAAAAACGCCGCTGGTTCAAAATCAACGGGCAGCCCTGCGCTGATGTCCTGCCAGCTATATCCACCGTCGGTAGATTGGAAAACGATATTGCCCGCTCTCAATACGGTTTTCATTGAGTCCTGCCCAGTGGCAGCGGTGGATGTGAAGTTGAACATATCCTGCGCCTGCTGACAGGATAGGAAGCAAGGAAGTAGGAAAAATAAGTAAAAATGAAGACTGCGCATGATTAAAATTGGTTGGTGAAACAATGCGACAAAGATGTGGGTGGAATGGGCGGCGCATGGGTTTTTGCTTGTAAAAGGATGTAAATGAAATGTAAAAGGGTGTTTTTGGGGCATAGTGGGGGCTGCTCAGCCCAATTACTAGATTTCATCGCCACGCTGTTGTCAATTCCAGCCGGAGGCCACGGCCTCGTTTCAATTTTGCGCAGGGCTTATCAATTCTCGCCCGAATCATCACAGTTTATGCTCGTGATGAGCCATTTACCGTTTTCCTTCTTCAGTTCCAGCTTTTGCTGCCTTGGGCTACCGCCTTCCGTGCCGGAGATAGTTGCTTTTACCTGGTCGGTGCCAAGCCCTTCAGCTTCGACTGGGGCGGTCGTCCAGAAGTTGATGTCCCAATCCTGGGCGCAGAAGAAACGGTCGTAATCGAGGCCAGTGAGCGGCTGCACCTCCATGTTTTCGTTTTTCCAGACGGTCGCCTCCAAGTTCTTCAGGTAGGCCCGCTCGGCATCCACGAAGGCTTGGCTGATGTAGCCGCTTTTCAGCAATGCTGCAAAATAGGCATCCAGCTTTGCCGGGTCGAGCGTGGTGGATTTGCCGGGTTTCAAGAAATTGATGTTCAAAGCAGTTGTGTTGTTGGCATAGTACCATTTGTAGAAACCGTGAACGACATCGGTAATGGCCACGAGGTCGGGGTCGTCCTGCGAGCCGCCGCTGTCGGTGGGTGCTTCGGTGACAGTGTTTTCAGAAGCTGTCGTTTCGGCAGGGGTTTGGTTGCAGGCAACGAAACACAGCGTTGCGAAGCAGAGAAAGAGTAATTTTTTCATATTGAGCTTAGTTAGCAAGTTAGGCAGCAACTTGAAGTAGCCGCCTAACCTTGGTTGATTATATCTGAAACAGCCTACGGCTTCACCTTCGCAAGCGCACCTATCTCCGAAAAAGGCAGTACAAAAACGGCACCGCCGATGGCATAAGGCCCTACTTCGTAATGTAAGTAGTGGAAGTTAATGCCGTCTTGCACGAGACCGAAATTGGCGGGCAATTCGAATTTGAAGATGTCGTCGAACTCGAAACCATCCTTGAAAACATCGGCCATTTCCTGCCGATACTTCTTCTCGGCCAGTGTTTTCAGCGCCGCCTTGTCCGTCACGAGGTCGTCCCAGGTGAGTTGCTTTCCGGTCGCCACGTCAAAGGTTGCCACGGCAGCCGTCGGGCTACCGTGCGCCCCGCCCGCATACACGTAGCCAGCAATGCTGAGGGTCAGGTACTTCCCGTTGTTCAGCAGCACGGTGTCACTGGCCTCCGCCATCCAGTTTCCCATCACTGAGCCTTCCGCCTCTGCGGCAAATTCTTTGTGCATTTCGATGAAGCCCGTTGCAGCGGCATCCACCGTCGTTGCAACGGCCGTCGAGTCGTTGGAGGCCGGGGCGAGGATGCCCACGATGTAGGAATTCGCCCAATCGCCCACGCTCTTTTTGAGGGCATCGCTGCCCGTTTCCACTTTGGGCCAAGCAACGTCAATGGTCAGGCAGTTGAGGCGCAGGGTGTCCGGTTGGTCGCAGTCCGTGCCGCTGTTTTTTTTGAATTCGGCGTGGCTCAGCGTCACCGCCGTGGCAGCTTCAGGAGGTGCTGGCGTCTCATTTTTGCAGGAAAACAGCAGCGCCAGCAGGCAAGTGCAAGCAGTGAAGGCAAGTCGTTTTTTCATTGTTGTTTTGATTGATGGTTGAAAATTTTGGCGAAAATAGCTTACTCGCAATCATCGGCAGCCATTCCTTCAGGAAAAGCAGTCTTCGCAACGCCGTATTCTTTCCACCAGCACATGAACGGCACATCGGTCGCACCGACGGAACTGGCCAGTACCTTCCACGCACCGCCCTCGTTTTTCAGCAAGCCGAAAACGTCGTCGGAGAAGACGCCGCCCTCGTATTCTTTGGCGAAGGGCGTTTTAGAAAAATCAAGGGTCGAGCCGTCGGGGCTTGTTGCTTTGGCCCAAATGAAGGCAGCGCCTCCGTCCACTTTGAACATCTCCACTTGCAGGCCGACGGGGGTTTTCAGTTCCTGTTCCACAACCGAGCGCAGCACGTCGGCCATGGGCTTGGTGCGGGCGTTCTTTGCTGCTTGCAGAGCTTCGCTGATGATGGTTTCTACCTCTTGGCGGGTGCCCATACCCACTTCGCCTTCAAAACTTGGGGCAATGCTGTCGGGCAGCGGCTCCTGCTTCGCCAACGTGGCGGACAGCCCGGCGGCGAGTTGCTCAAAGTCCGCTACTTTCGAGCCGTTTAGCGTGATTTCGCCTTGTTGGTTGACTACGATTGCATTGCCCGTGGCAACGGCAGCGGATGTCGCTTCAGCGGAAGTTGAGGTGTCGGCGGGCTGGTTCTGGCAGGCCACGAAGGCCATGATGCCCACGAGGAGCAGGCATTTGTTCAGGAATTGGATTTTCATGTTTTGATGAATTAAGCGGATTTAAGTAAAAGAACAAAATTAAAATACACCTACTTTTTGAAACACATAGACACATGGCACACATAAGTATTTGGTTGTCAATGCTATGTGGACTATATGCCTATGTGTTTTAGATTATCAAATAATGTGTTTTAATACTTACGATTTTGGATTTACGAATTACGGTTGTAAAACATGCCGAATCAGCAGCCGCACTCTCCGTAAAACACCTTCGTGATTGCCTTGCCGTTGCTATCCGTCAGCGTAATCGTCCCGGTTTTGAGCCAAGTTTCGTCACCATTTTGCTTGCTGTCCGCAACCTCAATGATCATCTCGTATTGGTCGCTTTTTGCCTTGGTGATGGACTTCGTCTCGCTGATTTCCTGGTGTTCCGTCTGCGTGAACTTGGTCAGCACGCCGTTGATTTTCAAGAAAGAAAGCTGCTCGTAGTTGTTCACGTAAAAGTATTCGGCTTTGTTGAACTCGGTCGAGTCATTGGAAAAGTAGCAGGAGCAGCCGTCAATTTCCGGTGGAAAATCCGAAAAGGTTTCGATGGTGACTGCCTGCTCGGTAGTGGTTTCGACAGTTGTTTGCGTTGCGTTATTGTCAGTGCTGCCTTGCCCGCAGGCAAACAACAGGGTCAGCACAATGGCTGCTGAAATCGTCGGCAACGGTTTATTGCTGGATGTCATTGGATGATGAATTTATGAATTATTCTATTTCTAATTGCTGCGTTAAATTCGGTTTAGAGGGTTTAGGAGGTTTAGAGAGGTTTAGAAAGTTTAAACATTGCTGTGTTCTAAACCCTCTAAACCGTTCTAAACCCTCTAAACCTTTTACCTTTCATTACGGCCTCTGTGGGTAAATTCCGTTGTGACAAATAATATATTTGACAGGAGTATTTACAGACTGATTCTGTCCAGTGGGCGCTTGCAGCTTATTCCGCAAGTCGGGCAGGGCAAAGGTGGCCACGCCATCACCTTGTTTCATGCCACCAATAGTATAATTGTAGGTAGTGCCTATAAGGCTGTACAAAGCCATGTGCTGATTGATATCAAGTACCTGGCCTTCGCAAAAATACCAGCCTACGGGAGCAAAACTGCCAGCAAACAGGCGGATTTCGCCGACGTAGCCGTCTTGGGCCTTGCCCATTTGGCAGAAACCTGCCAAGATCATGAGGATTACAAAAACTGATTTTTTCATCGTAAATAAGGATTTGTATGCCGCAGGGCGGCAATGGTTAAAAGTTTGAATTTGCTATTTCAGCTGTTCCAGCCGCTTGTCCAGTTCCATGTTCCGGTACTCGAAATAGCGGTGGACGCCGTACAGAAATCCGCCAACCAGCAGCGCCCAAAACAGCCAGTGTCGGAGGATGGGATTGATAGACTTATTTTTGAAAACTGTCATTTTCTGCGCTGTCGTGGGTGTTTGATTTCGACAGCACAAAGGAGGGGGAAGCAAGTGCAGGAAAGCAAAAAAAGGCGGTGACAAAAGGGTGACAAGCTTACAGTAGATAGGTTAATTAATTGAAAATCAATTAATTGTAAAAAACGGCAGCTTTGGCAGGTTTAGCCTTTCCAAGTTTTAAAAACTTGGAAAGGCTTGGGGCAGTGCCACCGGCTACCCCTC
The DNA here is from genome assembly GCA_964442355.1 of uncultured Saprospiraceae bacterium. Lineage (GTDB taxonomy): Bacteria > Bacteroidota > Bacteroidia > Chitinophagales > Saprospiraceae > UBA6168. Next base: position 18,508 of record CAYTZS010000036.1, read on the forward strand.
CGTCTTCCTTCTCAGCCGCAGCCTTGTCTGGTTAATGGTATTTCGGTTGACGCCCAGCATGTTCGCCATCTCCTGTGCGCTGAGGTCGAGTTTATCGAGCACCAGCAGGCGGGTCTCAGCGGGGGTCAGGTCAGGGAACCGTTCCTTTTGTTGGGCGATGAACCCGGGATGGGCTTTTTCGAACACTGCCCGAAATCTTGTCCAGTCGTCTTCGGTGAGGATAGTGGCATTGGTGAGTTGTTCCAAGTATTCGCTGTGCCTGCCCTGGTCGGTGAGTTTCTCGTTTTCGAGCCGCAAGTTTTCCACCAGTTCCGATTTCTCCCGAAAGCCTTGGGTCAGGGATTCGAGGTCTTTTTTGGCAGCTTCCAGTTCGGCTTCTTTTTGGCGGCGCTTGAGCTGAAGGCGGCGGTGGTTGCCAAAAGCCAGTGCCAGCACCAGCAGCAGGATGACGAACACCGCATTGCGGAGCATCTTCTGCAACTGCTTTTCATTCTCTACCATCCTCAGCCGCTCGGCATATTTTTCCGCCTCGTAGCGCTGCTGTGCCTGGGCGAGTTTGCGGGCATCGTTCTTTCGGTCGAGGCTGTCTTGCAAAGCCTGAGCAAGTCGGGTGTAGCGCAAGGCAGCATTGGCATCGCCCTGCATTTCATGGTATTTAGAGAAATGCTGGTACAGCTTGATGGGTTTGAAATAGTCGAGTTGGCCCTGTGGCTCAAGGCTTTTCTGGATGTCGGAAGCACGTCGCAACAGGGCATCCGCCTCGTCCATTTTCCCCAATTTCAGTTTAATGGGAATGAGCAACATCAAGGCGCTGAACTCATTCTGAAAAGAGACGATGGTATTCAATGAGTTTTGCCCTTTGCTGAGTTCATAGCCTTTTTTGGCATACGCCTCGCCCTCCGCAATTTTCCCCTGTTCGATGAGCATCTCAGCGATGTCAATAGCTGCGAAATTTTGCCAGAAGCGGCTCCACAGCTGCCCTTCAGTATCGCCCGTTTGTAAGTTTTGGTGGAATTGGAGTATCTCCTGAGCGTAACCGATGGATTTATCGTAGTCTTTCTGCTGCTTCCAATAGGTCTGCAAATAACTCAACACTTGGGTATAGTAAAACCCACCCTCTTCGGTCGGCTCAATGTAATGCTCCGCTAACGTGAGGTACTTGAACGCCTTGTCCGTGTCACCCAAGTCCCATAAAAACTTGCTGAGGCTGAACAGGATGCTTACCACATCGTAGTCCTTGAATCTTTCGAAGCCAAGGGCCTCCATCCGCTCAAAGGTTTTCTGTACCTCCACGTAATGCTGCTCATTGGTCAGTCTCTTGGCGGCGCTGAGGTCGTTCACCAGATAATGGTGCGCAACCACTTCCTCCACTTCATAGCCACTTTTCTTTGCCTCCGCTTCCATTTCCGTAAGTATCGCCGTACCGTTTTTCCCTTCGGGCATTTTGAATCCCTCAGTGCCGGAGACTTGGCACACCGAATACTTCAATGCCAACAACGTGTGGCGGTCATTCTCTTCTTTGGCGATGGCCGCCATTCGATGGAGCAGGGACGTCAGGTCGGCCCCACTTCCTATTTTCCAAAACGGGTAATCATGGACGAAACGGTAGCGCTCTGGCGGGGACATGGTTTTAAAAGCCTGCTCATTCCAGCCATGCTGGGCTAGGGATATTTGCTGGAAGCAGTAAAGAAATAGTAAAATGGCAAGCGTGCGCAAACTATATGATTTAAAATGGTAGTTTTTTGTGGTCAAAATTACCAAAGTCATGCCCCATTGCGAACCGGCTTTTAAAAAAACACTACTTTTCGTCATGCCCACCATGTAAAGGGGTTCATCAAAAATCAAACGATATGAAAAACCTAACCACCTACCTCGCAAAACACCTGCGTGACGTCCACTTCGGCGGAAACTGGACTTGGGTCAACCTAAAAGCCACGCTTTCGGACGTGACTTGGCAGCAGGCCATCACGCCCGTGAAAGACCTGAACACCATCGCCACCCTGCTCTTCCATGTGAACTACTTCGTGGGCGTACAGGTAAAAGTGCTGCAAGGCGGCCCGCTCGAAGGGAACGACAAGCTCAGTTTTGCGCACCCGCCCATCCACTCGCAAGCGGACTGGGACGCCATGCTCGAAAAGGCTTGGAGCGAAGCCGAAACCTTGGCGCAGTTGATAGAAAATCTGCCGGAGGAGAAGCTCTGGGACGTTTTCAGCGAAGAGAAGTACGGCAGCTATTACCGCAATCTGCAAGGGTTGATTGAGCATACGCATTATCATTTGGGGCAGATGACGCTGCTGAAAAAGCTGCTCGTGGAAAAACAATGACGGGCATCGGAGGGCGGAATTTATTCTGCCAATTACCTGTTGTGTGCTGGCGGCAGAACAAACTTTTGCCCTCCAATCAAGTCCTTTATCCAATGCAAATCCACTTCCACACAAACAACATCGCCGAAATAACCGCCGATGCCGTCATCATCCACAACGCCCAAGATGCCTTGGAACTGATGATGAATTGCAGCTACCAAGGTGCCGACAGCGTGGTACTTTATCAACAGCATATCATCCCCGATTTTTTTGAGCTAAAGACCGGGATAGCCGGGGAGGTACTCCAAAAATTCTCCAATTACCGGATGCGCCTGGCCATTGTCGGCGATTTTTCGGCAGTGAGCAGCAAGAGCCTACGGGATTTCATCTTCGAAAGCAACAAGGGGCGGCTGATAAACTTCGTGGCTTCGCTAGAGGAGGCACTGAAGCGGCTGGCGAAATAGGGAGGGAAATGCGGTACATTCCCTCACTTTTCTTTTTCCATCATTTTTCCTTTATAGGTATTGGCGGGATAATAAACGCAAGGACGCAAAGGCGCAAAGGCGCTAAGGCGCAAAGTATTGTTTGCCCTTCCTTGCGCCTTGGTGTTAAAAACCGGAGCCTTGCCAGTTAAGCTGCGCTAAACTTGCAAGAACTGGTATCGCTTTGTTTGTAAAATTCTACTAACTTTGAATAAAAAAAGAACATGGGCCTGAATCCAATACAACGTCATTTATTAGAATTGTTCTCCAAAGAAATGAGTGACACGGAATTGCTCGAAATCAAAGAGCTTTTAGTCAATTATTACCAGCAAAAGGTGGATGCTGAGGTGGATGCCATCTGGCAGAAAAAAGGATACACCAAAGATACCTTCAACCAAGCAACTGAGAACCTGCACCTGAGAAGAAAGCAGTCTCCTACACAATGATTATCGTCCTTGACACAAACTGCTTGATTCAAATCCTGCCAAGGCAAGCGGAACACCGATGGCTTTACGATGCCATTTTAGGTGGAACTGTAACACTTGCACTTACCACTGAAATCATTCTTGAATACGAAGAAACAATCAACAAATTTTACGAAAGCAAGACCCTCGGAAGCAATGTCACCAGCGTAGTACTCGAATTACCGCACACCATAAAGATAGATGTCTATTTTCGATGGAAAGCAATCACTAAAGACCCCGACGATGACAAATATGTGGATTGCGCTATTGCAGCAAATGCAGCATTCATCATCACCAATGACACCCATTTCAAGGCACTAAGCCAGTTGGATTTTCCCAAAATAGATTCCTTAACCTTGACGCAGTTCAAAGAAATTTGGAGGCACTAAGAAATGCTGCCATCCTTTTCTCCCTTCACTTTCCTTTTTCTCATCATTTTTCCCTTTCAGGCATTGGCGGGGTGAAAAACGCAAGGACGCAAAGGCGCTAAGATGCAAAGCATTGTTTGCCATTCCTTTGCGCCCTTGCGACTTTGCGCCTTGGCGTTGAAACCGCCCTTCACTTTCCTTTTTCTCATCATTTTTCCCTTGCGGGTATTGGCGGGTTGAAAAATGCTCGCTACTTTAGCGTTTGTGAGATATGTACATTATTTGGCAGATTGACGCATTGCATGTTTTGGATTGTCGACAATATAAAACATGCAATGCGTCAATCCGTTGTTAGCGACAATAATTAAGAATGAAAAAAAAGAGGAAGAAGAATAAAAAGAAAGCGGGCGTTAAGAAAAGCGCACCTAAGCAGATTGTAAAAAAATCTACATTATTACAATCTGCCGAGAATGCTATTGACCGACTCTCATTGGTCAACAATCAAGCATTAGTTCTTGCAAGCCAAGTAAATTCTTCCTTATTAGGCAATTCATTACTACCATTAGCAGAAAGTGTTCAACGAATGAACAATCAATTTGTTGGTGTTTCAAGTGTTTTGAGTCAACTCCAAACCTCAAATATATTTTCACAACTTAACGAGGCTTCATCTTCAATTCATGCAGTAAATCAATCGTTAGCAAATATCCTAAAATCGCCATCTATTACGAGCGCTAATTATCTTCAAAATTTACTCAATTCAGTTCCACATTTCAGTAACCCATTAAGTTCATTTTATACGATTGCAAACTCTGCGCACGAACTATCCAAAATAAATTTAGTAAGCGATAGTATTTTATCACAATTTTATCAAGGTTCCAATCTAACAAGAATTGGAGAGATAGCAATTCATGCAGAGAGAAACCTTGCCAATATTCTTCCATCCCAAATTGGCTCTAAACTGAATTTAAACGAACTACAAAGGAATAGCATAATAAATGGTATAAATGAAAGCACAAAGGCATTTAATAAAATTTGGAAAAATTACGAGACAGATATTGAGTTTTTAAAAAGCACCAATCCGATTATTCAAAGAATTCCTCCAATTGAAATTTATTACACAACTGATATTACTGAGAAAATTTCAGTAGGTGATAAAGATGAGGTTGAGGAAACATTATTAATCAACGATTTAGGTATTGAGAATGAGGAAACATTGAAAAGTCTATTAGGCAAACTTGATAACAACTTGTTTAGGATGTGGCAAGGTGCGTTACAAGCCCTTCAATCAAATAACGTTGACAAAATTCGTCATCTTACAACTTCACTTCGAGAACTTTTCACCCATGTGATGCATAAAATTGCACCTGATGACGAAATAAAAAAATGGTCAACATCTCCCGACTATGTACAAAATGGCAGACCAACAAGAAAGGCAAGGTTGCTGTTTATTTGCCGACATATAAATGACCCTCATTTTAAAGATTTCGTTGAGAAGGATGTTGATATGATGCTAAAATTCATTGACTTATTTCAAGAAGGCACGCATTCAGTAGTTTCTAAATTAACTGAAATGCAGTTAAATGCTATTAAATGCAAATCTGAATCTGCAATCAAATATCTTTTGCAACTTCATTTTGCTAAATAAATATCGCTAACAACGGATTGCTGTCCACGCCGCCATACAGCAAGCCCACAAATCTTAGTTCTTGCAAGTTTGCAAGAACTAAAGAACCTGAACTATCATTTTCACGCCAATGGAGAAATTCCCGCACCCCAGAAAAACCCTTTTCGCTATTTACTGCAAGTCACCTTACCTCCCCATCATACATTTTTCAAGCTCTTAGCACCTTTGTTTTCCTGAAATCGGGATGCCTCATGCTTTTAAACCTGCCGTTAATGTCTCCGGCTATATTTTCACAACCCTTCCTATCCAATGGCCCTGCTGCGATTGTACCGTGAGCTGATAAATGCCGGCCGGAAAGCTTGATAAATCAAGACGCCCGTTTGCTACGGCTTTTTTGCAAAGTGTTTTTCCCAGAAAATCCGTCAGGCTATATTCGGCGTCTTTTGGCAATGGTTCGTTGTACCATGCGATGCTGGTTGTCGGGTTGGGATAAATGAACAGGTGTTGGAAGGCCGCAGGGCCAGGTTGCACGGCAGTAAGGCATTCGGCTTTAACCTGTGCCGCACTGTTGCAGCCCGTGGCGTTGCCGGAGATGGACGCAGAACTGGTGGGGTCGGCAAAGTAGTTACAGATGCTGGCCACGTCGCAAACGGAGAGGTTCGGCGACGACTGTATGTACAAATCCACGATGCCCGCCGGGTTGATATTGTCCAGCCCCTTTAGGCTCATCAATGCGCCGTTGGAAAGCAACCGCATAATCCCGCTGATGGAAACAAGGCTGTCCAGGGCCGTCAGGTTGTTCAATTGGGGGTTGTCAGAAATCCGGAAATGTTTTCCAATGGTTTTGAGGCGCTGAAGCCCGTCCAAGCTGGTGAGGTTGGCGTTGCCACCTACCAAAAACTCCTGCCCAATGGAGCCAAGATTGTCAAACCCGGCGAGGCTGGTCGGCAATGGTACGCCACTAACCTCGAAGTTGCCACCTACGGAGGTGAGGTTTTCCAAGCCGGCAAAGCTGGTCAGTGATGTGAGGCCGGTGAGTTCAAAGTTGCCAGCTACGGAGGCGAGGTTTTCCAAGCCGTCCAAGCTGCTCAGGGCTGGATTGATGGATATGATAACATTTCCACCAACTGTTTCAAGGCTGGTAAGCGCATTGATGTTGGCCAAGTATTGGTTGGAACTGATTTGAAGGCCCTTGCCAATGGACGTGACGTTGTGAAGCCCATTGATGTTGAGCAGGGCACTCCCCCCTACTTCCAAATCTCCTCCAATCGTGGTGAGGTTGTTCAACCCGTTCGGGCTTAGCATGGATAAGTTTCCAAAAAGCTGCATAGTGCCGCCTACGGTGGTGAGGTGGTTCAGGTTGCTGAGGCTCGTCAATTGGCCATTGCCGTATATCTGAAAATCGCCCCCGACGCTTTCAAGGCTGTCGAGGCCCGCAAGGTTTGTGAGCAGGTCACTATAACCCACGTGCAATTCCCCACCCACCGATCTGATTTGCGCCAGACTGGCAAGGCTGGAGATATTGCTGCCTATGATTTTCAAATCGCCCAGTACGTGCGTACATCCAGGGTAGCTGTTGGCAAAGCCGTTTACAGCCGCTTGGCTATTGAGGGTAATACCGTTAGGCAGGCAGGATTGGGCGGTGGTGTTTTGGCAAATTAAGAAAATGGAGATTGCCAGTACAAGGTAAGATTGTTGCTTTTTCATGTAGGTTTTCTTTTTGTAGCAATGCTAAGAAAATAATTTTATTTGCACAAAAAGTGTTTCGAAAAAATTTCAGGCAAGTCAGGCTACTATTGGGAATACAAATCGGATAGCTTCTTGCTGCGGCTTTTTTGGGGCTAATCCATGGGGAAACCGTTAGTTAAATGCCTCAGCTCGTTCGTTTTTATTTATCGTTCAACAAGCTTTGGAACTTTATCAAAGGTTGGCGATGTTTGATAGGCTTTGACAAAAAAACAATATCCTGTTTATGGTAAAAATCTTACTCGCCGCCCTTGCTGGCACCATTGCTTACTTCCTCATTGGATGGCTCGTGTTCGAGGGCCTGCTCGGCAAGTACATGAACGCCAATACCACTTTGATTGTGGGTTTCAAAAAGTCGCCAGAAGAATCTAGCATGGCCATGCTCCTCATTTCTTGCACAGCTTATGCGCTGTTTTTGGCCATCGTCATGGGCAAATGGGCGGATATCAATACCTTCCAAGAAGGTGCTATGCTGGGTGCTTTAACGGGTGTTCTAATCGCCATCATGACCAATTCTTATTGGTATTCGACCTCTCATTTTTTCAACGGTTTTGCGCCATTGCTGGTAGATGTGGCAGCGGCTGGCGTTACGGTTGGTTTTATGGGCGGGGTGATTGGATGGGTTTTGGGCAAAGTATAACCTAGCGTCAATATTTTGTTTTGATTGACGATTGTTGATTGTTGATGGAATGGCTGAAAGTTTGAAGGTTGATGTTAGTACATTGTCAATTATCAATTATCAATCTTCCATCACATCAATAATCAACAATCATGTAATCAACAATCAACAATTAAAAACAGACATTGAGGTACAGAGATACAACACGAGCACATGATTCAAATAACTACCCCCTCCCCCACCGACCTTCCCCTCCTTTCCATCCTTGCCAGCAAGGCACTCTGGGAATCGCACGGCCACAGTGCCAGTTACGAGAACATGGCTCAGTACATCGGCAGCAAGCTATCCGAAGCGGCCCTGCTCACCGAGCTGCTCGACAAGCGCAACAGTTTTTATTGGATGCACTACGAGGGGCGGCCTGCGGGCTATTCCAAAATCATCCTTGACTGCCCGAATGAATCCATTGCTGCGCAAAACGTCACGAAAATGGAGCGGCTGTACTTCCTGGAAGAATTCCATGGGTTGGGGCTGGCGCAACAGTTGTTTGATTTCAACCTGAACGTTGCGAAGCAAGCCCACCAAGCGGGTCTCTGGCTCTACGTCTGGAAAGAGAATCATCGGGCCATTGGTTTTTACCAGAAAATGGGCTTTGAAATCGTCGGGGAAGGGCTGTTCAAGATTTCGGACACGCACTACAACCCCAACCATGTCATGTGGCTGGCTACGCCGTGACAAACATGTCGCACTGCCAAAATCAGATTTGATTCCATCCATTATGCCGTAATTTCGCCCAATGAAGCGGACCATCCTTTTATACGGCATCACACTTGCGCTTTTGTTGGGCTTCTTGAAGTTCATCGAGTACCGATTCATCGTCAGGGACTTGTCCATCGAGTTTTACTTGGGCATTGTGGCGCTGTTCTTCACGGGGTTGGGCACTTGGGCTGGTCTAAAGCTCGCCACCAAGCATCGTGCGCCCTCTCCCCCAGCTGTTGTGCCAATGGCCGCTCCAACGCTGCCCCACGACCTAGACGCCATCCTTTCCAAACTGGGCATCAGCAAGCGGGAGCACGAGGTGCTTTTGCTGATTGCCGGTGGCTACTCCAACCAAGAAATCGCCGACCGCCTTTTCCTTTCCCTCAACACGGTCAAAACCCACTCTTCCAACTTGTTTGCTAAATTGGACGTAAAGCGCCGAACACAAGCCATCCAAAAAGCAAAAGACATGGGCCTCTTGCCCTCCAGTGCTGCTACTTTCGGGTGATTTCATTTGGTTTTGGCAAAATCATACTTTCGGGTGAAGGACTTTAGGTGCTGTTTGCCCTTGATTTGCAGCATTGTTTCACCAATCAATTAGCTATCAATGAAAAAAACGGTTTGGACATTCGGACTTATTGCAGGAACCATCGTCGCCATCGCCTTGCTGGCAGGCATGGCTTTGATGACCGGGCCAGACGGCAAAGCCGACATGGAAGGCGGTACCATCTTTGGCTACACTTCCATGATTGTGGTGCTGTCCTTGATTTTTTTTGGCATCCGGTCATATCGGGACAACCACCTCGGCGGGAACATCAGTTTTGGCAAGGCCCTGAAGATTGGGTTGCTGATCACATCGGTCGCCTCCGTCATGTACGTCGCCACTTGGATGGTTTATTACCACACCTCCGACATGGCGGAGCAATTTGGCAAGCAGTACACCGAACACCTCACGGAATCCATGCGTGCAGACGGTGCATCGGAAGAAGAAATCACAAGAACATTGAATGAAAATCAGGACTTCATGAAAATGTACGACAGCAATCCGGCCTTCATGTTTGCGGTCACTTTAATGGAGATTTTTCCGGTAGGACTGGTGATTTCGCTCATCAGCAGCTTTTTCCTAAAGGCAAAGGCGGCGAGGGAGTGAAGAGGGTTTTGGATAGGCCCCAAAAGCAAACGGGCGTGGTTCATGTCGAACCCGCCCGTTTGCTTTTTCAGAAACTTAGATTTCTGATTATTCTGCGTCCTTTGCAGGAGCTTCAGTCTCGTCAATTTGAGCATCTTCAATGACATCGTTGGTTTCTTCCACCACATCATTGACAACTTCCTCAGCAACAACGGCTGGAGCAGCAACTGCAGCAACCGCTGGCGCAGCAGCCTTGGCAGCAGCACCGCCACCACGACGGGTACGACGCTTTTTGCCTTTGCTATCATCGCCAGCTTTGGATTGGCCATTGTAGTCTGGGTTGAAGTCCACCAATTCAATCAACGCCATCTCGGCAGCGTCACCATGACGGATGCCAGTGCGGATGATGCGCACA
>CAYTZS010000036.1:28423-31958 GCA_964442355.1 uncultured Saprospiraceae bacterium
AGCCACCTGGACGGTCGCCAACAGCAGCAGCTACCGGACCGAAGAGTTCCTTGATGGCTTCTTTGCTTTGCAAGAGACTGAAAACGATCCTACGTGAGTGGGTCGTGTTGTCTTTAGCCCTGGTGATGATAGGCTCAATGTAGCGGCGGAGCGCCTTTGCCTTTTGAATGGTTGTTTCAATGCGCTTGTACTGAATCAGCGAAGCGGCCATATTGCTCAACATAGCTGCACGATGTTCCATCGTCCTGCCGAGCTTCATTGTTTTGTTGCCGTGTCTCATGGCTTGATTTAATTATTGATTTGGTGATCTTCGCAACACCGGAACCTCAAGTAAAAACTTGACCTTCTACAGTAATTGCATTTGTGACTTCAGCTAACTGAAATCGAATTATTCTTCGTCAAGTTTGTACTTCGACAAGTCCATGCCGAAGGTCAAACCTTTGTCTTGCAACAGTTCCTCGATTTCCACGAGTGATTTTTTACCGAAGTTCCTGAACTTCAACAACTCGTGCGTGTCGTAGCGCACCAGTTCTGCCAACGTGTTGATTTTGGCAGCCTTGAGGCAGTTGTAAGCACGAACAGAAAGGTCGAGGTCTTCCAAGCTGGTCTTGAGCAGCTTGCGCATGTGCAGCACATGCTCATCTACCACGTCATCACGGCGGCCAGTGTCATCAGGGATGCTGATGTACTCGTCGGTGATGAGCATGAGGTGGTGAATCATAATACGGGAAGCCTCCTTCACAGCATCCTCCGGGTGGATGGTGCCATCGGTCTTGATTTCGAGTGTCAGCTGCTCGTAGTCGGTACGCTGACCCACACGGGTATTTTCTATCTTGTACGAAACGTTCTTGATAGGCGTGTAGATGGCATCCAACGGTATTACGCCGATTGGTGCGTCTTTCGGGAGGTTTTCACCAGCAGGCACATAACCACGGCCTTTGGTGATGGTGAACTCCATTTCAAGGTTCACGAAAGGTTCCATGCGGCAGATGAGCATGTCGGGGTTCATCACCTTGAAAACATTGGTGTGCTCCTCCAAGTCACCAGCACGGAATTCCTCCTTGCCACTGATGGTCAAGTAGATTTTTTCAGTGGCGAGGTCTTCGCCTTGAATCAATTGCTTGAGACGAACCTGCTTGAGGTTCAATATGATGTCAAGTACGTCTTCTACGACGCCCTTGATGGTTGCAAATTCGTGGTCAACACCAGCGATGCGCACTGCTGAAATGGCAAAGCCCTCCAAAGAGGAAAGGAGAATTCTTCTAAGCGAGTTGCCTATGGTTTGGCCAAAGCCAGGCTCCAAGGGCCTGAATTCAAAGATGCCCTCAAAATCATTAGCTTTCTGCATCATGATTTTGTCAGGCTTTTGGAAATTTAAGATGCTCATATAATGAAGAAATCTTTGATAGGATGAAGTAAAATGGCCGTCTGTTCTGATTATCTACGCATTTGCCGAATCGAATCGGCTAAATGGAGGGAATGGAATAAGCACAAAATAAAACGGGTTTGGCAGGCACTTGTCGTAGCCTGCCAAACCATTGAAGTATTACTTAGAGTAAAGTTCAACGATTAGTTGTTCGTTCAACTTTTCTGGTATCTGTTCCCGGTCAGGATAAGCCAAGAATGTACCCTTCATTTTGTCCGGGTTGAATTCGAGCCATCCGAATTTCTTGACGTCGGTCTTCTTACCAACTTGTTCTTTAATCAAATCAAGGTCCTTAGACTGTCCACGTACTTCCACGACATCACCTGGACGGAGGTGGTAAGAAGGAACGTTGGTCAATACGCCGTTCACCACAATGTGGCGGTGCGATACCAATTGACGAGCAGCCCTGCGGGTTGGCGCAATGCCGAGACGGAATACCGTGTTATCGAGCCTAGATTCAAGCAACTGCAGCAATACTGTACCCGTAACGCCGTGTTTGTGGCTGGCTACTTCAAACATATTGCGGAACTGGCGCTCCAATACACCGTAAGTGTACTTTGCCTTCTGCTTCTCCATCAACTGGATAGCGTAGTCAGAGCGCTGCTTGCGCTTGCGAGAAAGGCCATGCTGACCCGGTGCGTATTTCTTCTTTTCAAAAGCCTTGCTGAAGCCATAGATTGGCTCGCCAAATGAGCGGGCTTTTTTCTGTTTAGGACCGTTATACCTTGCCATTATAGATTTTTTCTTTTTTCAATTAATGCACAAAAGGGATAAGCTCAAGCTATGATTAAACCCTACGGCGCTTAGGTGGCCTGCATCCGTTGTGTGGTACAGGAGTAAGGTCCAGAATCCTGGATACTTTCACACCTGACTGGTCAAGTGCCCTGATTGCAGCTTCACGTCCTGAGCCTGGGCCCTTTACGTAAACTTCCACGGTGCGCAAGCCAGCTTCAAATGCCACTTTTGCAGCATCACCAGCAGCCATTTGGGCAGCATAAGGAGTATTCTTTTTAGAACCCCTGAAACCTGCCTTACCTGCTGAGCCCCAGCTAATCACATCACCTTTTTTGTTGGTCAACGAAACAATGATATTGTTGAATGTTGCCTGAACATAAGCGAAGCCTTCTGGCTCAACTTTTACTTTTCTTTTTGCTTTGACTTTGGATTTAACCTTTGCCATCTTATTGAAATTGATACCCGGCTAAGCTGCACATTTCATTGAAAATATTGTGAAGCAAAGCTTGGGCGAATTACTTCTTAGCCAGTTTTTTGTTTGCAACTGTTTTACGCTTGCCCTTACGGGTACGAGCGTTGGTCTTGGTGCGCTGACCACGGAGCGGAAGCCCCTTACGGTGGCGTAAGCCGCGGTAACAAGCCACATCCATCAATCGCTTGATGCTCATCTGCACTTCAGAGCGAAGTTCACCTTCTACTTTGTAATCACGCTGGATGAGCTGCGAAATAGTACGGACGTTCTCATCTGACCAGTCAGATACCTTCGTGTTTTCGTCAACACCTGCATTCTCCAAGATTTCCTTTGCCCTTGATGAACCAATGCCAAAAATATAGGTGAGTCCAATGACACCACGCTTATTTCTCGGTAAGTCAACACCTGCAATACGTGCCATATTCTATTGATTTACGAATTTCAGTGAATTACTTCATTCAACACCCTGGGGATTAACCCTGACGTTGCTTGAATTTCGGGTTTTTCTTGTTAATAATGTACACTTTACCCTTCCTCCTCACAATCTTGCAATCTGCTGAACGCTTTTTAACAGAAGCCCTGACTTTCATAACGCTTTGATTGTTAGTGTATTAAAAATAGCTACGTTACTTGTAGCGATAAATGATTCTTCCTCTTGAAAGGTCATAGGGAGACATTTCTACAGCAACCCGGTCACCTGGAAGAATTCGAATGTAGTTCATCCGCATTTTCCCCGAAATAGTGGCCGTGATGATGTGGTTGTTCTCCAGACGTACCCTGAACATGGCATTTGATAGTGCCTCGTCAATTGTGCCGTCTTGTTTTATTAAATCTTGTTTAGCCATGCTTTCAAAATTCGGAGCGCAAAGATACGAATATCGAACAAAGTTTCATGCTTGTTG
>CAYTZS010000036.1:31968-33405 GCA_964442355.1 uncultured Saprospiraceae bacterium
AATACAACCTAACCTTCAAGGAATCTAAAAGTCACTCAAGCCTTTGACTCTCAGGCTGTTAAGGCCGCAAATTCTTCTTTAGCTACAACTTTTTTTAACGCTGGGTTTGAAGCTTCGGCTGCTTCAATGGGCTCATGGTTCGATAGGATGTCGGCATGTGTTTTCCTGACTGCCACTGTATGCTCGTAATGAGCAGAAGGCTTTTTGTCAGCAGCGATTATCGTCCATCCATCCTTACCTTGCATGATGTCCTTCTTGCCCATGTTAATCATGGGCTCGATGGCTATCACCAAACCATCTTTCATCAAAACTCCGTTGCCCCGCTTGCCATAATTTGGCACTTCCGGGTCTTCGTGGAGTGACTTGCCCAATCCGTGGCCTACCAACTCTCTTACTACTGAATAACCATGCACTCGTTCTGTGTATGATTGTATTGCAAAACCGATATCTCCGATGCGCTTACCATGTACAGCCTGTTCAATTCCCTTGTAAAGAGACGATTTGGTAACTCTCAACAATTCCATGACATTCTCATCTACATCGCCCAATGCGAATGTATATGCTGCATCGCCATAGTATTCCTCCAAAAGAACACCACAATCAACAGAGACAATATCCCCATCTTTGAATTCAATGTCACTGGATGGAATTCCATGAACAACAGCCTCGTTGATGGATACGCAAAGTGAGGAAGGAAATGGTGTGTCGGAGCCTGCACCAATGTACCCTTTAAATGCAGGAGTGGCGCCGTGGTCACGTATGAGTTCTTCTGCTTCGCGGTCGAGCTTGCTGCCTTTCACACCAGGCTTGATATTGGCACCAACATGTGTCAGCACTTTGCAGACTAGCAAACAAGCTTCACGAATACGCTCAATTTCTTCATCCGTTTTATAGAATATCAAATTCGATTTCGGCTGATTCAACAAGCTTCTGAACGTCATTTCTCAATAGGCTTTATAAAACAAATCGTGCTACAAGGCAAAATGGGCTATTCTTGAAACTATCCCCGCAACTTGCCTAGTAGCACGATAAAATATTCAATTTATGAAGTCAAATCATCTATATAAAGACGGTCTGATTATGAATTAAAACCAATGCCCTGCAACCTTGTACGACCTTGAATACGGCCAGACTTCACCAAGCCATCATATCGACGCATGAGCAAGTGGCTTTCTACTTGCTGTAAAGTGTCCAATATTACACCTACACCGATGAGGATTGAGGTACCACCAAAGAAAGCTGCAAAAGCTTGGTTATCGGTAAACAAACCTGCCAGTGCCGGCATAATTGCAATCAAGCCCAAGAAAATGGAACCTGGAAGCGTAAGACGTGTAGTAATGGCATCAAGAAAATCCGCAGTAGGCTGGCCAGGTTTGATACCCTGGATGAAAGCATTTTGGCGCTTCAAGTACTCAGCATACTGTGTCGGGTTCACGA
>CAYTZS010000037.1:0-32833 GCA_964442355.1 uncultured Saprospiraceae bacterium
TGGGTTTTCGGCGGTTTTGCTCCGCAAAACCGCCGAAAACCCACAAATAATAACGGCGGCGGCATCGAAGATGCCGCCGCCGTTATTATTTGTGGGTGTAACCGGGTGATTTTCCTAAGAAAATCACCCGGTTACACCCTTGTACTTGCTGCATTCCGAAAAATTCGGGATGACTCGTGTTTTTCTGGTGGCATCTGATTAACTCGCCACAGCATACAATTTCTCCAACTCCACTTTCAGGCGGTCATAAGTGCTATCCTGCACAGGCATGAGCGGCGAGCGTACTTCACCGGAACAGATGCCCATAATTTTCAGCAGGGCCTTCACCCCGGCAGGGTTCCCATCCACGTAAAGCAGTGGGTGAATGTCGTGCAGGTCGAGGTGCAGGCGGCGGGCAGTATCGTAGTCACCTCCAAGGGCGGCCCGCACCATGCCCGAAAACTGCTCAGGTAGGGCATTGGCGATGACGGAGATGACACCGTTGCCGCCACAAGCTAAGATGGGCAGTGTAAGTGTATCATCGCCGGAGAGCACCAAAAAATCATCTGGCCGATGCTTGATGACGGACACAATTTGGTCCATGTGCCCGGAAGCCTCCTTCACAGCGATGAACTTTTTGCTGGCACGGGCAAGTCGCAGGGTGGTATCAGCAGCTACATTGGACGCAGTACGGCCCGGCACATTGTAGATGATGATGGGCAGCGGCGATGCAGCTTCCAGCGCCATGTAGTGCTGGTAGATGCCTTCTTGTGTGGGCTTCACATAGCTTGGGCTGCTCGACATGATGGCGGAAAAACCTTCGAGGTCGTAGTTGCGAAGGCGCTCCAAGAGGTGCAGGGTGCTGTTTGCCCCAAACAGGCCAGCCACAACGGGCATACGTCCGTTCACTTTTTCCAAGGTGAACTTGAAGACTTCTTTGCACTCAGGCGTGGTGAGCATGACCGACTCGCCCGTTGAGCCCAACGAAACGATGAAATCAACGCCACCAGCGATGACGTGCTCAATGACCCGCTCAAGGGCCTCAAAATCCACTTTCCCTTTTGTGTATGGAGTCACCAAGGCGACCCCGGTTCCACTAAACTGCTGCTTTTGCATAGCTTGGTTGCATCTTTTTTAGGTAAAAAACCACTTGTTGGAGGAAGGCTTTGAGGTCAGATTTCCCAGCGTTGTCAATCATTAGGTCGTAGCAATAGGTCTTGTCGGTAAACGGCCCGACCCTGAACCTAGCCTTGGAGTGCGCCGCAAGGTAGTCGAGCGGCAGCACGGTATTTTTCGTGAGATTTAGCAAAAGGTCGAAGGGCTGCTCCTTAAATTCGAGGGCCTCCCGGCTGTTGGGGCGGAGCTTCCAGTCCATTTGCAGCCGGTTGAAGGCGGGGAAGGCAAAGCTTTCGCCCTTCAATTTGTTGTTGAAAAAAGCGAGCAATTTGACTTTTTTGCCCTGTTTTTTCATTTGCTCCGCAAAATCTAGCACGATTTCCCGCTCGGAAGGCTCGGTTCCATCGAACAGTATGCCCAGCGTGGCGGCATTGTCGAGGTACATGGTTGAGCGCTTGATTTGGTGCTTTGGCAGCTCCTCCTCCAGCGCAGCGTGATGAAAACGGGTGCGTAGTTGTTCTATTAGCTGCATGATGCAGGCGTTTGTTTTTTGTGAAAAATAGAAGCTATGCCTCAGAATCTGCCTCTGCTTCTACATTTTCAGGAATGGTGTCATAAACGCCCATGGAACTATATTTCTCAATTCGAGCTTCGATCAACTCGTCTGTCGTGAGCTTTTGGAGCTCAGCGAGGGCTTCCGTGATGTGCTTTTGCAATATCACGGCCATCTCCTCCGGAGCGGAATGAGCGCCTCCAAGCGGCTCCTTGATGATGCCGTCTATCAGCCCAAAAGAAAGCATGTCGTCGGCAGTGAGCTTCAGCGCTTCAGCAGCTTGCTCCTTGAAGTCCCAGCTCCGCCAAAGGATGGACGAGCAGGACTCTGGCGAAATAACCGAGTACCAAGTGTTTTCGAGCATATAAACCCGGTCGCCCAAACCGATGCCGATGGCCCCGCCCGATGCTCCTTCGCCAATTACCACACAAACAATGGGCACTTCCAACTTGGCCATTTCGAACAGGTTTCTGGCGATAGCCTCTGCCTGTCCGCGTTCCTCCGCCTCAATGCCCGGGAAGGCGCCCGGTGTGTCTATCAGCGTGACGACCGGAAATCCGAATCGCTCGGCCATTTTCATCAGGCGCAGGGCCTTGCGGTAGCCTTCTGGATTAGCCATGCCAAAGTTGCGGTACTGGCGCATCTTGGTGTTCGTTCCCTTTTGCTGGCCCATTATCATCACGGTTTGGCCATCAATTTCGGCCAAGCCACCAACGATAGCTTTGTCGTCACCGAAGTTGCGGTCGCCATGCAGCTCGACAAAATTCTTGCAAATTTGCTCAATGTAAAAAAGGGTGTACGGGCGCTCTGGGTGGCGGGAAAGTTGGACTTTTTGCCAAGCCGTCAAGTTGTCGTAGATTTCTTTTCGCTTGGCGTTAATCTTGGCCTCCAATTCATCAATCATCGGCGTCACGTCGAGGTCGCCCTCTTCGCCTACTTGCCTAATCTTGTCCAATTGCTCAAACAAGCTCTCAAGCGGTTTTTCAAAATCTAAAAAAACCATAAACCTAGTGTTGTGTCTGCTTTTCGTTTCCAGCGGGAGGTGCCAGAAAAAACAGCATCCTATTTTTTGTGAGTTACAAAGTTAGCAAACCCCTTTGCAGTCCTTGGCAAAGCGAATATTTTTTTTACTTTTTTTTCGACACTGGTTGCATGAAGAAAAAACAAGTTATACATTTGCGTCCGCTTTTAAAGAGAGCGTTGTCTGAAAGACGAGGATCGGTAGTTCAGTTGGTTAGAATACCTGCCTGTCACGCAGGGGGTCGCGGGTTCGAGTCCCGTCCGGTCCGCATTCAGAAAATCAGGAAGCCTTCCAAGCAATTGCTCGGAGGGCTTTTTTTGTTTCCGAACAGCAGCAGTTTAGTGCCCAAGCGATAGCACCAAATAGTACTCGAAATTTAGAGTTACACTGGGGCCACTGCCTAAAAAACAGAAGCCGCCACTGGAATTCCAGCGACGGCTTCTGTTTTTTAGGTGATGCGGCAGCTTATTCAAGTAGAGCAGTCACCTGCTAAAAAAGCCAAGCTGCAAACCCACCTTACGGCTTACCTGCCTTTTCAAAATCACCTGCCTTCACATACACGAACTTCGAGGGGTCCACGTATTTTTTCATAGCAGCGTTGATTTGTTCGGGTGTCAGGGCCATGATTTTCTTTTCCAACTCCGCATCCCACATCATTGTACGGTCAAGTTGCAGGTAGTTGTTCAGTGTACCGGAGAGGCTGCGGTCATCTGAGCGGCTCATGCCACGGTTTTGCAGGTAGCCCGATTTGGCGGCCTCCAGTTCCTCGGCGGTGAACCCATCTTTGCGCATCTTGTCAATTTCGTCTTTGAAAGCGGCCTCCAGTTTGGCAGCGTTTTCAGGTGCGTAAATGGCAAAAGTTTGGAACATGCCTGATTTGTCGTAGCTGCTGGCGCTAATGCTCGATCCAACACCATAGCTCAAACCCTCCTTCTGGCGGATGCGCACAGCTAGGCGAGAGTTGAGGAAGCCTCCACCGAGCATGAAATTGCCCATCACGAGCGCTGGGTAGTCTGGGTCGTTGTCGCTGATGTTGAGCGGCATACCGGCGACGAACACGGCGTTGGCCTTGTCCGGTGTGTTGATGCTTTCGCTGTTGGCCTTCACTTCTTTGTAGGGTGAGGGCACACGGGTGTAGCCGCTGGGACTTTTCCACTTGCTGAACTGCTCTAACGTCACCTTCTTCACGGCCTCTTGATCAAAGTCCCCCACAACAGCCAAAGTAGCATCGCTCATACCGTAAAACTTGTTGTAAAACGCCTTCACATCCTCCAGTTTTAGGTTTTTGACGGCCTCGGCCTCCTCATCCAGCGTCATCACGTATCGGATATCGCCTTTGGGGTACTGGTTCATCGTGCGCTGGAAATTGGTGAACGCCAACGACTGTGGATCGCTGCGCTGCGATTCAATGGCAGCCAGTTGCTCTTCTTTCAGCTTCTCAAATTCTTCTTGCGAAAAAGATGGGTTCTTCAACATGTCGCCCACCAGTTTCATCACCTCCGCAAGATTGTCGTGCTCTGCCTCAATGTTCACGCTGGCCATGCTGCCACCGCCAAAGATTTGCACCCGTGCCTTCAGGCGGTCAAGCTCGTCCTGAATCTTTTGGCGGCTCATGGTTTTGGTGCCCTTGTCGAGCATCATGGCGGTGAACGAGGCTGCTGCGTCTTGGTTCATCAAGCTTTTTTCATCGCCAAAACGAAGTGTCATACGGGCGGAAACGCTGTTGCCACGAGTTTCTTTTGGCAAAAAGGCGAACTCAATGCCCTTGTCGGCAGCCTCGCCGCGGGTTGTACGCTTCTCGATGTTTTCTGGCGCAGGATCGAAGTTTTCGCCTTCGGCAATGGGCGCCTTGCCCTTGTAGTTGGCCAACAATGTGGCGAGGTTCGGTGCATCGGGAATCTCTGCGCGGTCTGGCGTCTTGTCTGGCGTGAAAAGTCCAGTAGTCCGGTTGGCAGGTTTGAAGTATTTTTTTGCAACAGTCACAACATCTTCGGCCTTCACGCCCTCCACGTAATCACGGAACAGAAAGGCGAGCCGCCAGTCGCCCATGGCGATGTACTCGCTCATGCGCAGGCCCACGGTCGAAGAGCTTTTGAAGCCCAACTCCCAGTCTTTCAGGATTCGCTTTTTGGCCCGCTCCACCTCCTCGGCAGTTGGTGGCGTGGACGACAGTTCGTCTAGCACCTTCAGCATGGTGGCCTGAGCCTCATTGAGGGAGCTTTCCTGCCTAACATCGGCATTGATGTAAATGAAGCCGCCCTCTTTCAGTGCTGGCGCAAACGACCAAACGGTGGCCGCCTTCTTCGTTTCCACCAGCGCTTTGTAAAGTCGTCCTGCTGGTTCGTTCGTCAAAATTTCATCCAAAACAGCCAAAGATGCGTACTCTGGGTGTGCGCCCGGCGGGGTGTGATAGAGGCAGGAGGCCACTTGCACATCGCCCGTACGGCGCAGGGTCACGCTACGTTCGCCGTCCTGCGTGGGGTCTTTGGTGTAGGTCGGAATCAACTCACGGGCAGGGGCAGGTATCTTGCCGAAGTACTCCTTCACCAGTTCCAGTGTCTTTTCTGCGTCAATCTTTCCAGCCACCACCAGCATGGCGTTGTCGGGCTGGTAGTATTTTTTGTAAAAAGCCTGGAGGCGGTCAATGGGCACGTTTTCGAGGTCGGCACGTGCGCCGATGGTCGAGTTGCCGTAATTGTGCCAGAGGTAGGCCGTGCTGAGCACCCGCTCCATGAGGATGGAGGCAGGGTCGTTTTCGCCCATCTCGAATTCGTTGCGCACGACGGTCATTTCACTTTCGAGGTCTTTTTTGGCGATGTAGGAGTTCACCATGCGGTCGCTCTCCATGTCTAGCGCCCAGCGCAAGTTTTCCTCGGTGGCATTAAAGGTTTCAAAGTAGTTGGTGCGGTCGTACCAAGTGGTGCCGTTGGGCCGTGCGCCATGCTCTGTCAGCTCCTGCGGGATGTTCGGGTGGTTCGGTGTGCCTTTGAAAACGAGGTGCTCCAGGAGGTGCGCCATGCCCGTTTCGCCGTAGCCTTCGTGGCGGCTGCCCACTTTGTAGGTAATGTTGACGGTGATGGTCGGTTTCGACTGGTCAGGGAAGAGCAGGAAATGCAAGCCATTGCTGGTCAGCCGGTACTCGGTGATGCCCTCAACGGTGGTCACCTTGTCGACGCCTTGCGGCAGTTTGATTTCCTTTTGGGCAGCGTTTTGTGCCCAAGATGGACTGGAGATGCATATCGCCAAGAGGAGCATGACCAGCCGAGTTAAAGTGCTTTTTCGATTCATGTTTAGTTTTATTTGATGAAACATGTTTCCCGGAAACGGGAAATGGATGTGAAGATACAAGTTAGGGACAGGTTCGGTTTGAGCCAGTTGCCCAAGTGCAGTTTTACCTCGACGAAAAGGCGGCTGGCGGACATTTTCTGTGCTTGGTCATCAAAGAAAAACCAAGTCCTAGACAGAAGATATCAAACCGCCATCCGCTGTCGCAGCGCCTCGTACAGCATGATGCCAGCAGCCACGGATACGTTGAGCGAGTCCGTCGTGCCCTTCTGCGGGATGCGGAAGCGGTCGTCCACCCTGTCGAGGAGGGAGGGGTGAATGCCCTCGTCTTCGGAGCCAAGGATAAGGGCCGTGGCCGATGCTAGGTCTGTATTGAAGAGGTATTTCTCAGCTTTGAGGTCGCTCGCAAGCACCTGAATGCCAGAGTGTTGGAGGTATTCCACGGCGGTCACGAGGCTGTTTTCACGACAAACAGGCAGTCGGGTGAGCGCCCCGGCGGAGGTTTTGATGGCATCCGAATTGATGAGGGCGCTGCCCGTTTTGGGTATCACGATGGCATGGGCACCACAAACTTCGGCGGAGCGGGCGATGGCACCAAGGTTGCGCACGTCTGTCACCCGGTCGAGCAACAGGATGAGCGGGGTTTCGCCGGTTTCAAAAATGCCGGGCACCACGTTGTCGAGGCGGGCATAGTCGAGCAGCGCAAGGTAGCCCACAATGCCTTGGTGGTTGCCCTTCACCATTTTGTTCATGCGCTCCTTTGGCACGTACTGGAGCGGCACGTCGTACTCCCGGCAAAGTTTGCGCACCTCTTTTTCGAAGTCGCCCGTCACGCCTTGTTGGAGAAATATTTTGTCCATTTGTGCACCGGACTGCAATGCGTCCACGATGGGATGGCGTCCGAAAATCAGGGTGTTTTTTTCTTGAAAAACCATTTATTCAATAGTAAATAATGAACGATAGATGATAAGCTGAGAAACCAGATTTAAAGCACAGTTAAATCAATGAAATCCAACTGGTCAGGGTAGTCCGTCGTGAAGTGGAGCCCCCGGCTCTCCCGCCGCATGGCTGCTGATCGGGTGATGAGGTAGGCGATGGTGATGAGGTTCCGTACCTCGCACAACTGCGGCGAAATGGTGGTCTTATGGTACAATTCCTCCGTTTCTTTGTATAGCAAATAAAGGCGGTCGGAAGCCCTCTTCAAGCGTTCGTCGGAGCGTACAATGCCCACGTAGTAGCTCATCACATCCTTCAACTCCTTGATGCTTTGCGTGATGAGAATCAACTCTTTCGGGTCGGTAGTGCCTTGGGCGTTCCAGTCGGGGATGGCAGTAGAGGGCAGCGTTGTTTGGTCAATTTTCGCTCGGACGTCCAAGTAAATTCGATGGGCAAACACCATCGCTTCCAGCAGCGAGTTGGAGGCTAGGCGGTTGGCGCCATGCAGCCCCGTACAGGTACATTCCCCGGCAGCGTAAAGGCGGCTGATGCTCGTGCGCCCCATCTCGTCGGTCATGATGCCGCCACACATGTAGTGGCAGGCTGGCGTAACGGGAATCATGGCCTTCATCGGGTCAATGCCGATGCTCAGGCATTTTTCGTAAATGGTGGGGAAATGCGCTAAGAAGCCTTCCTTGTCCAAGTGGCGGCAGTCGAGGCACATGTACTCGGCGCCCTGGATCTTCATCTCCCGGTCAATGGCCCTCGCCACGATGTCGCGTGGGGCGAGGCTGCCCCGCTCATCGTATTTCTGCATAAACTCCTCGCCCTGTGGCGTCTTCAATATTCCACCGAAGCCGCGCACCGCTTCCGACACGAGGAAGGCCGGATTGTCGCCCGCAGGGTTGTAAAGCGCTGTCGGGTGGAACTGCACGAACTCCATGTTTTGAATGCGCCCCTTTGCACGATAGACCATCGCCATGCCATCACCGGTGGCGATGACAGGGTTGGTGGTGTTGCGGTAAACCTGCCCTGCACCACCCGTCGCCAACACGGTCATTCGAGCGAGCAGCGTTTCGATTTCGCCTGTTTGCTTGTTCAAGGCATAAGCGCCGTAGCACTCGATGCCGGGTGTCACCCTCGTGACGGTGTGCCCCAAGTGGTGCTGTGTGATGATGTCAATGGCAAAGTAATGCTCCATCACCGTGATGTTCGGCACGAGGTCGGCCTGTGCGCTCAGGGTGCGTTGCATCTCCCAGCCCGTGAGGTCTTTGTAGTGCAGAATGCGATTTTCGCTGTGGCCGCCCTCCTTGGCAAGGTCGTAGTCTTCATCTTTTTTCTTGTCAAATCGGGCGCCCCAGTCAATGATTTCCTGAACCCGTTCAGGGCCTTCCTTTACTACGATTTCCACGATTTTTCCATCGCAAAGCCCATCGCCAGCGATGAGCGTGTCCTCGATGTGCTTTTGGTAACTGTCCGTTTCGAAGTTCCAGACAGCTGCCACGCCACCTTGAGCGTATCGGGTGTTGCTTTCGGTCTCATTGGTTTTGGTGAGCACCGTGATTTTCAGGTCGGGGCGTTCCTGTGCAATTTTTAGGGCAAACGTCAGTCCGGCGATGCCAGAGCCCAAAACCAGTATGTCGCTTTGAATCATTTGAAAGTGGTTGAAGGAGGCAAAGCTACGAAGGGTTGGTTCAAACTATGTTTCAAAAAACAAAAGCACCTGACCGCCTTTTGTTTTCAACGCGCTTCCACTACTTTCACGGCTGATTTTTTACCAATCAAAAACTAAAACGAAATGGAAGACGCAAAAGCAAAAATTGATATCATCATAAGGGAGGGCAGCGATTTCAAGTTCGGCGACTACATCAGCCGTGGCTTCGAAATCTTTCAAAAAGACATGGGCAGCTTCATCGGCTTTGCTGCAATAATGATTGTGCTGACGATGGTTATCGGCATGATACCTTTAATCGGCCCAATTGCCAACCAACTCGTCATATCGCCTGCGCTCACGGTTGGGGCCTATCTGGTTGCCCGCAAGCTCGACCGCGGTGAGGCAAATGAGTTCGGCAATTTTTTCAAGGGTTTTGACTACGTCGGGCAGCTTGCGCTCGCAACGGTGGTCATGGGCATCATCATCTCGGTCACCTTGATTCCGTTCATCATGGTATGCTGGCAGTCGGGCTTGGTTGAGTGGTACATGGAATTGTTCTCCAACCCTCTCCAAGACCCCATGGCGCTTGGAATACCAGAAATGCCTCCTTTTTGGTCAATATTGCTGCTGTTGCCAGCCATGTATTTGGGAGTCGCTTACAGCTGGACTTACCTTTTTATTGTGTTCTACAAAATGGACTTCTGGCCGGCAATGGAAGCCAGCCGCAAGTTGCTGACGAAGCACTGGTTGGTCTATTTTGCGTTCACATTTGTGGTAGGCTTAATCGTTGCGGCAGGCTTGATATTGCTCTGTTTGGGCATTTTGGCGACAATACCCGCCGCTTTTTGCATGATTTACGCTGCCTTCGCCGACGTGACCAAGCTCAACACAGAACCGGACGCTGGCGACGAAATCGAACAGCATTTGATTGTGTAAAATCAAGGTAAAAACACAGCACCACCCACTGCATCCCGGCTGGCACCGGTCACGCTGGCGATGCAGTTCGGTGTACCCTCCAATCGCATGGCGCCGAGCAGCGCCATTAGCAGTGCCTCTTTGAACTTCACCACATTTTCAGAAGGGACGATGACCTCCACCTTGGGTAGTCGCTGCTGGATGCACTTCATCAGGTAACTGTTGAAGGCGCCGCCGCCCGTGGCGAGCAAGCGGTATTTTTCTTTTGCAAGGTGCTCACTTTCAAGCACTTGTCGAACAGAGCGCTCCAGTTGGAGGGCGATATGTTGGCATACGGTGTACAACCGATCGGCAACTGGAGAGTTCGCTTGGAGGCACTCAGCCGTCAAATGCTGTTGTACCCACTGGTTGGAAAGTGATTTTGGGAAAGGCTTTTGAAAAAAGTCTTGACCATTTATTGTTTCAAAAAGAACGGGGTCGAGCTGGCCGCTCGCTGCCATTTTCCCATCGACATCGAAGGGTTGGCCAACCAAGTTGGCGAGTGCGTTCAATGCTTGGTTTGCTCCGCAAACATCGAAGGCGACGAAGCGGCTACCCTGCCCCACGTCGCAAGTGATGTTGGCGATGCCCCCGATGTTGAGGTAAAAATCGTAGCCGGGAAAAAGCACCTTGTCGGCCATTGGGGCCAGCGGTGCGCCTTGACCACCAAGCGCCACATCGGAAGTGCGGAAGTCGCAAACTACCCTGCAACCTGTTGACGAAGCCAGTGCTGCACCGTCGCCAATTTGTACTGTGAAGCCCCGTGCAGGCTCGTGAAAAATGGTGTGGCCGTGCGAGGCAATCAAGTCCACACTGGTAGCCGATAGCCTGTTTTTTGCTAAAAATTGGTTGACCAAATCGCCGAGGCAATGCCCAAAATCCGCATGGGTGCTGCAAAAATCCAATGCTGTTGCGCTGGGAAGTTGCCGCAAGCGAGTTTGCCAATCTTCACTGAACGGCAGTGTGTCAGCAAGGAGCAGCTCCCAGTTTTTTACGAAAAAAGCACCATCCTCCCCTGCCGTCTCCAACCGACAGTAGGCAATATCGAGGCCGTCGAGCGAACTACCCGACATGAGGCCAATGGCATGGTAAGTGGTTTTGATTGGCTTGAGCTTGTTTGGTTTGTGATATGGGTTTGATTTGTCAGATGGGTTTGATTTGTCACTCAATACGACTCATCCAAACAAATCAACCCCATTCAAACAAGCCAAACTACTTTTTCAGTGTCAAAGTGTACTCCGCGACTGCCTTGATTTTATCGGCGTTGAGGAGGTCTTTGAAAGGCGTCATGGCGTTGCGGCCATTGGTGATAACCTCGATGCGCTGCTCAACTGACAGTGCTGAGGTCTGAAGGTTGAAGGCACCGCTGGCACCCATGTCGCCGTAGAGGCCGTGGCAGGTGACGCAGTAGGTTTTGTAAACTTTTTCACCGTCAACTTTTGGAGTAGCGGCAGTGGATTCACTGCCAACTTTGTCGCCCTCAGACTGGCTGCAGGCATAGACAAGCGTGGCAAGCAAAGCAAAAACGAGTATTTTCTTCATGTTTGAAATGTTGTTTGTGTGCGGCGAAGTTAAAACCTGTGCATTAAAAATCGTTGAAAACTTCTTTGCAAGTCAAACTGCAAACATTCGCATTGGTTTTATTCAAAGCGCGTTACATTTGCGCCAACTGATGGGATGGCCACACCTTTCAAACTAGCTATGGCAAAAAAATATGGAGTGACGTGGTGGGGACAGCAGTGGCTACATTCTCTTACCCTGATTGATTATAGCAACCGCCTACCACGAGGTAAATCACTTGCCGCCAAAGGCAAGGTTCGTTCGATAGATATTAAAGGCAATCAAATCAACGCTAAGGTACAAGGCCAAGACCTCGTGCCTTCCCGCGTTGGAATTAGCGTTCCGCTATTTACTGCTGCCGAGAAATTGCGATTGGTTGAAACCATTGCGCAACAGCCTACCATATTGGATAAAATCATCCGAAGGGAGCTTCCGCAAGAATTACTGAAAATAGCCGAAAGCCAACGCATTAGGATTTTTCCTGAATCGTGGAAGGATTTTTCACTGCATTGCTCCTGCCCAGACATGGCTGTGCCGTGCGAGCACATGTCTGCCGTGATATATGAAATAGCGGAAGAAATTGACAAAAACCCGTTCATGGTCTTCGAGATGCACGAGATGCACCTTCTGAAAGAACTGAACGACTACTACAACCAACTCACAGAAAAAAAATCGGAGCAAGTGACGGCGGTGGACAACCTGCTGCAACCGATGCCCCCTGCCAGCGACGACTCCGAAACACCAGCATCTGAAAAAGATAAAGCCCCAATTGCTGTTGCCATTGATTTCACGCTGCTGCCCGATGTGGGCAGTCACCTCATGCGGCTGTTTAGGCCACAACCCGTTTTTCAGGAAAAAGACCTGATGGACACCATCATCGAGTGCTACGAGAGCGCTTCGATGGCGGCTGAAAAATTCCTGCGGGGCAACTTCCCGCCAGCTGATATTACTGGTAGCATCGTGCCAGGTGATAGGCTCCAGTTAGTGCTGGACGCGCAGCTTTTTCCAAAAAAACTGCATGCTTGGGACGAAAAGAACAAGCCCGCACGGGTGCATGCCGACGAATTGCTGCACCTACTGCTCGAATACGACCTAGAAGCGCCAGGCGAGACCCACCCCACCGTGACCGCCCTGCTCGATGCCATGTCCCTCTCGCTGAACCTCGCTGCAAAAGGAGCTATTTTGCCGCAACTGCTGTCCACAGGGCCAAGCACTTACCGCATCCGGTGGGTGCCATTGCTGGCGGTGGAGGAAGTACGGCAGGCTTTCGACAAGCTGGCAGATGCACTGCCACCAAACTTGCTCATCGTTGAGAAAAACGGCATTTCGTATCTCCTCTCACCTGCCGAAACGCTGTGCTCGCTCTGCTCCATTTTCATTGGCGACTGTGTGCGGGAAGATGTGTACGCTGACAAGCACCCTGTGGCGCAAATGCTGCACGGAACAACCGGAGATGCCGTGCAAACCATTGAAAATGAGGATGATGCGCAATTGCTCCAGCGTTGGCTCCAGCCTTTTTATCCACCCAGAAAAGATTTTGCACCTGTGTTGCGAGTGGATGATATGGACGGGCAGTACGTCGTGGAGCTGCTTGTTGAGCAACGCTCCGCACCACTCGTGCCTCCCGTGACTTTCAGTCAATTTTTGCTGCAAAAAAGGTTCGAGAACGTGAAGGCCGATGTCCAAAAAGACATTGAAGTGCTGGCCGATTTTTACCAACCTATCAGCAAAATCATATCCAGTGAGGGCAAGTACCGGCCTACTTATAACCCCACTCGGTTCATGGAAATGCTGGTGAACACCCTGCCAGTTTTTTCGGTTTTCGGCATAAAAACCATTTTGCCTGCTGGCATGGCCGAGGCGGTGAAACCCAAAATGGCGCTGCTGGCAAAGCGTTTGAACCGCAAAAAAAATACTGGTCATGTGCCGCTCGAAGAACAGCTTGGCTTTGAATGGCAGATTGAACTTGGCAACGGCACTTTATCCGTCAAGGATTTTGAAAAACTAGTGAAGAACGACGACGGCGTCGTAAAGTGGAATGATGAGTATGTGTTGCTCGACGAGGATGAGTTGATTGACCTCTTCGAAAAATTGGAAGATCCGCCGAATCTCGATGGTATCGAGTTGTTGCAAGCGCTCCTCGCCGAGGAGTACAAGAACATGCGGGTCAGCCTCACATCGGATGCGGCCTCGCTCATGCGGGAGTACACGCAGCCCACCAAAACGAACCTGCCACGCGGAATGGCGGCGGACATGTATCTCCACCAACTCATCGCCTACGACTGGCTGCTGAAAAACGCACGCCTCGGTTTTGGCAGCCTGTTGGCCGATGACCTCGGCTTGGGAAAGACGCTGCCTGTGGTGGCCACCCTGTTGAAGTTCAAGGAAGAAGGCCTGCTGAAGGATGGCAAAGCGCTGGTCGTTGCACCAGTGGCGCTCCATACCAATTGGCTCAAAGAGATTGAAAAATTTGCCCCAAAGCTGAAAACAGTGACATGGCACGAGGCCGAATCCTCAGCTGCCGACTACGACTTGGTGCTCGCATCCTTCAGCGATGTGCGCAGCAAGCCCGACTTATTTCAAAAGACAACTTGGTATTGCCTTGTGGTAGATGAGGCCCAACGAATAAAAAACCCCCACGGTGAGCTGACAAAAATTCTAAAATCGCTGCAAGCCAACGTGCGTATCGCCATGTGCAGCATGGAAGTAGAGGCCAGTTTGGCTGCGCTTTGGAGCTTGATGGACTTCGTAAACCCAGCTTACTTGGGCACTTGGCGCCAGTTCACGAACGAATTTGTGCATCCCATTCGGCGGGAGCACGAGCAGCGCCGAGCGGTTTACCTGAAAAAGATTACTGCACCATTTCTGTTGCGACGGCGCAAAACCGATGTGCTCGATTTGGTGGATATGCCCAAAAAAGTGGAGCACCGCATGTTCGCTGCACCAATTTCAGAGCAGGCCGCACTTTACGAGAACCTTGCCAAGCAGGGCCTCAAAGCGGTCATGGACGAGAAGGAGCCGCAGCGTCGGCAAAACATTGCGCACAAGCTGGTCACCGCACTCAAGCAGGTTTGCAACCACCCCTACCAGTACTTGAGGAAAGGATCCACTTTGCCAGAACTTTCGGGCAAGGTTGAGCTGCTTTTTTGCCTACTCGAAAACATTTACCTCAACGGCGAAAAAGTGCTGATTTTGACGCAGCACCAAGAAACTGGCGAGCTGCTCTTGAGGTATATCCGGGAGGAGTTTTCCAAAGAACCCATGCTGCTCCACGGCAGCACCAACTGGCACGACCGGGCGGAAATGGTGGAAGTCTTCCAGCAAAACCCTGATTTCGACACTTTGGTGCTTTCGTTCAAAATGGGCAGCCCCGACCTCGACTTCAAGACTGCCGACCACCTCGTCCACTTTGATTCTTGGTGGAATCCCGTCCTCGATGCCCACGCCACCCGTGTCGGCCTTTCGCCGGAAGTGGTTACTTGGCGGCTCATCACGAAAGGAAGTGTGGAAGAAAAAATTGACGAGATGTTCCGCTGGCGCAAAGAACTCGCAGACCTCACCGCTGCCGATGGCGAAACTTGGCTAGGCAATCTGACAAATGAGGAGTTGGCCGAGTTGGTTTCTTTGTAGTCGGCAGTTCGACAGTGGGCAGTTGGCAGTCAGTTGACAGTCAGTTGACAGTCTGAATAGTACCGCCCAAAACCAGTTTCGTAATCCAGAGGCCTCACGTTACATTTTTATTTACAAAACTTCCGAGGCTGGTGGGTTTCCCACGGATCTGACTGCCAACTGCCCACTGTCGAACTGCAAACTCACTTCCTCGGTTTGTACTTCGATTTATCCATGATGAACTGCGCATCCGTCAGTGCCACCAATTGCTCCAGCGAGGTCGTCGGATTTTTCTCCATGTATGCTTTTACGATTTGCCATCCGAGCCAATTGGCTGTGCGGCCAGGCGCTTCCTCTGGCATTCCGGGCGAGTTGGGACTGGGCTCCACGAACTTCCGAAAGGTGTTGAAATCAGTGGAGTACAACAATTTTTCGGAGAAAAAATAGGCCCAGATGTTTGACTCGTTGCTATTGCACCAGTCAACTTGCGGTTGTGAAAACTCCAACTTGACGCTATCTGGCGCAAGGGGCAGCAGTTGGTCGAGGATGTAAAGTTCCTTCCCGTTGTGAATCATGTGGTCAATCATGCGGCTGCCCTTGGCGGGGCCGAGCAAATCCTGCACGAGCATCTTCATGGACTTTGAGACGATATGGTCTTTGTTGAAACTGCGGGTGAGGTACTGCGAAAAATTGGGGTTGGAGGGGTTGTAAGAAAGGTACGGGTAATTCTCTCCGAGGTAAAAATCGAGCCCTATCCCTATCGAGTTTTCGCCGTACAGAAAACCACCAATCGTGTACTCCGAGAGGTAGGTGACCACCTCGCCCGAAAGCGGTTGTGTGGGGAAGTAGTGCTTGAAAAACTGAAATGCCTGCCTGAAATCCTTTTCCAACCACTTCAAATCTGGATAAACCACCTGACATGTATCGTACAGCTTTCGAACAGTCGAGTGCGACACGAAGCCTCGCACGTACTGCTGGTGGCCCTCCGGTGCAATGGTCGAGTCGGTGGAGCCGAGAATTTGACTGAAGAAAATGGGGGCAAACTCAGGGTAACTTTCCTCCAGTTTTGCTAGTCCCGGTGCGACGTTGTTGGTGTCCAACGAAAACAAGTCCTGCTCGAATCGCTTCATTTTGACCTCGACAGGGATGGCTGAAACATCTGGAATATCTTTACCTTTGCCACATTCGCAGGCGCTCACACAAAGAAAAATTGCGAGAAGAAGAAATAGGGCGTTTTTAGCGTTCATTAAAAATGGTTGTTGAAATTGTTTGATTGTTGAATTGTTAACTGCCACCTGAACAATCCAGCAATTTAACATTCCAGCAATCCTGAAAAGCAAACCAAAAACAAATTTAGATGAAAAAAATTGTTGCAATCGCCGCCTTTTTTGCCATCCTCACAGTCGCAGCATCAGCCCAAGACGGCGACCTGCGCTTGGGCTTTCAGGCAAGCCCCACCTTCGCTTGGATGACCACCGATGATGCCAACATCGGGAGCAATGGTACAAACCTTGGGCTAAAACTCGGTGCTCGGGGTGAGATTTTCTTCCGGGAGAACTACGCTGTGACCATTGGCCTTGGTTTTAGTTTCAACAATGGCGGGCAACTGCTCCACAAAGAGTTTATTGATGCTTGGCAGCGCTCCGACATTCCCAATGGTGTGCTGACGCCGTTCCCGGCAGGCACCGACCTCCGCTACAACCTCCAATACGTGGAAATCCCCTTCGGCCTAAAATTCCGCACGAATGAGGTCGGCTACCTGCGGTACTATGCCGAATTGCCCATTATCACCCTCGGTTTCAAGTCGCAGGCAAGAGGGCAGGTTGAGTACACCAGCATCAAGGAGGACAAGATTGACATTAAAAAGGAAGTGACGCCAATTGCGCTTTCGTGGGGTGTTGGTGGCGGCATTGAATACAGTGTGAGCGAATCAACTGCCATCGTCGCTGGCATCACCTACCAGAAAATCTTCACGGATGTCACCAAAGACTACGACAACGTGGATGCCAAGGCAACCATCAACGCCATCATCATCCACCTGGGTGTGATGTTCTGATGCAAAAAAACAATCATCAAAAGGCCCTCGCCGGCGTTCGGCGAGGGCCTTTATTCATTTGACAAACAGACCAGGAAGCTGCATGGACGAACAACAAATTGCCAAATATTACGACAAGCTCATTGACTTTACTATCGGCTTTGCGCCTAAAGTGGCGGGGGCTATTTTGCTTCTCATCATTGGGTTTTGGTTGGCAAAAAAGCTGGCGAGCCTCTTCGCCCTCTCGCTCGAACGTGCCAAATTCAGCAAAGAAGTAGCACCGTTCCTCGTGTCATTTGCGGGAGTGGCCATGAAAGTGGTCGTGCTACTGGCATCGGCGAGCATCATCGGTATTGAGACGACTTCCATCGTCGGCATACTGGCAGCAGCAGGTTTTGCAGTGGGTTTCGCATTGCAGGGCAGCTTGAGCAATTTCGCTGCGGGCATCCTCATCATGGTGTTCAAACCTTATAAAATCGGCGAAATCGTGGAGGTCAGCGGAAAATTCGGCAAGGTGGAGGACATCCACATCTTCAACACCATCCTCGTCACGCCGGGTCTGAAAACGCAAATTGTGCCGAACGGCAAGGTCATTGACGGCACCATCACCAACTTCTCCACAAAAGGCGCCATCCGCATCGAGTTAAACGTCACTATGCCCTACATGGAGAGTTTTCCGAGGACAAAAGAAGTGATATTAAATGCCTTGGGGACAGTGCCGCTTGTGCTCAAAACACCCGCTCCGGAAGTAGGAATTGAGCGTTTCGATAGCCACAACATCTTGGTAGCAGTGCGGCCCTACGTGCGCCCCGATGATTACTGGGATGGGATTTTTGAAGTGCATCAGGCCGTGAAATCTGCCTTTCACGAGAACAACATTAAGATTGCTTATCCAGAGGGAATGGAATTGGGCACAGTCGGTGCTTGAGATGCCGCAGAGTTGATTACTTAGTTTGAAAAATACACTAAAATGTCGCTACCCCTTGCACCGTATTTTTTTTACCCATAAGTTTGTCGCTCAATCAATCGAAGAAATGAATCTGTACTCGAACAATTTTTGGTTTAGCTTTTACTTTTACGGTCAATCGTAACGGGGCTAAAGCATTTTGTTCTTCAATCAGGTTTGAAAATAAAATCAAAGAGTCCCGCTTGCGGGGCTCTTTTTTTTGCCCACAAATCAAGTAGCCATGTCACCTAACCACACTAGCTTTTTTTACGGTTTTTATTTTTTCTGGGGTACTCCTTAGGGGACTTTTGGTTTGCTTTTTTGTGAAAAAGAAAACGAAAGCCCCGCAACGACGGGGCTTTTTTGGTTTATAAACATTTGAAAATGAACATAGTAGAAACAAGTATCGAAAACGAGGCAAGCGCCGTCAGCGAAGTGCCTGCAAAGCTCCGGGTCGCCATCCAAGGTGTGCCCGGCGCCTTCCACGACATTGCTGCACGGCATTTCTTCGGGGCCGACCGGGTGGAAATCGTGCCAGCCCACACTTTCCGCCAACTAGTCGAGCAAGTGGAAAACGGCGCTGCTGACACGGGCCTCATGGCCATCGAAAACACCATCGCCGGGAGCATCATCGGCAACTATCGGCTGCTCACGGCCAGCAAGCTGCGGGCCGTCGGGGAGGTGTATCTGCGCATCCGACAAAACCTGATGGCACTGCCCGGCCAGTGCATCGAAGACCTGCGGGAAGTCCATTCGCACCCCATCGCCATCGCCCAGTGCGACGAGTTTTTTGCACAGCACCCGCACATCCGCCTCGTGGAAATGGAAGATACCGCCCTGAGCGCCCAGCGCATTGCACAGCAACAACTTATGGGCGTTGGCGCTATCGCTAGCCATCTCGCCGCCAGCATGTACGGCCTCGATTTGCTTGCGGAAAGCATCGAAACCAACAAACTGAACTTCACCCGCTTCCTCGTGCTGGAGCGCATGGCCGAGGCGCAGTCTGTGCCCGCCGCCGATAAAGTGTCGCTGTTCTTCTCCCTCTCGCACGAGGTCGGGAGCCTGCACAAGGTACTCGCCGCCCTCTCCGCCCACGGGGCGAACTTGACGAAAATCCAGTCTGCCCCCATCGAGGGACGGCCTTGGGAGTACTTCTTTTTCGTGGACTTCGTCAATGAGGAAGGTGCCGATTGGCAGGCGGCGGCAGGGGCGATTCGGCCATTTACGCACAGCTTGGAGGTGCTGGGGGCGTATCGGCAGGGGCGTTTTTTCGAATAGTTTGAGGAGTTTGAATTGTTTGATGGGTTTGAGTTGTCCGCTCGCACATCGAACAAATCAAACTCCTCAAACCCATCAAACATTCAAAACATGATAGTAAAACCCGCCCGACGGCTCAATAACATCCAAGAGTACTATTTTTCAAAAAAACTCAAGGAAATAGCTGCCATGCGCAGCCAGGGCATTGACGTGCTGAACCTCGGCATAGGCAGCCCCGACCTACCACCATTGGCAGAGGTGTCCAAGCTGCTCGGCGAGCAAAGCTGCCTGCCAGACGTACACGCCTACCAGAGCTACGTTGGGATTCCAGAGCTACGCAATGCCTTTGCCGACTGGTACGGGCGGTTTTTTGGCGTAAAACTGGACCCCGCTTCGGAGGTGCTGCCGCTCATCGGCTCCAAGGAGGGCATCATGCACATCGCCATGACCTTCCTCGAACCCGGTGACGTGGCGCTCGTGCCAAACCCCGGCTACCCGACCTACCGGGCTGCCTCGGAGCTGGCTGGGGCCGAGGTCGTCGAGTTCCCGCTGACTGCCGAAAACGGGTGGCTGCCCGACCTCGAAGCACTCGAACAAACCGACCTCAGCCGTGCAAAAATCATGTGGGTCAACTACCCAAACATGCCAACAAGCGCACATGCCAACGCCGCTTTTTTTGAACAACTAATTGCCTTCGGCAAACGGCATAATATCTTGATTGTCAATGATAATCCGTACAGTTTTATCCTAAATGACGACCACCTGAGCTTGCTCTCCGTGCCCGGTGCAAAAGACGTGGCGCTGGAGCTGAACTCCCTAAGCAAGTCACACAATTTGGCAGGTTGGCGGGTCGGCGTCTTGGCGGGGCGTGCGGACTACCTAGGTCATGTCGTTCGGTTCAAGAGCAACATGGACAGTGGTATGTTCAAGCCAGTACAACTTGCAGCGGCACTGGCCCTACAAGCCACGCCGGATTGGTACGAAAACTTGAACGGCATTTACCGCCAGCGTCGGGAAAAAGCCTACGAACTGCTCGATTTGCTCGGCTGCATTTGGGAGCCAGGGGCAACTGGCATGTTCGTTTGGGCGAAAGTGCCAAGCCAATACCAAAGCGGCTATGAACTCACGGATTTGCTGCTCAACGAGGCGCATGTTTTCATCACCCCTGGTGGTATTTTTGGCTCGAATGGCGATGGGTACGTGCGGATTTCGTTGTGCAGCAAAGAAACTGTTTTTGAAATTGCCATTTCAAGGGTGAAAAAACTGGAATCGGCGACGATGTTACAAGTATGACAATATCAATCATTGGCACGGGACACATCGGCGGCAGCATGGCCATCAGCCTCAAGGAGAACGGTTTTTCCAGTCACGTCATCGGCGTGGATGCCAGCCGGGACAGCCTAGACAAAGCGCTGCGCCGCCGTATCATTGACGAGGCTTGCGAGCTGGACGAGGGCATTGAAAAGGCTGACCTAGTCATCGTGGCGACACCTGTGGACGTGACGTTGGAACTGTTGCCCCAGATTTTACCGAAGGTAAAAAACCAAGTCGTGATGGATGTCGGCTCGACGAAACAGCGCCTGCTCGACCTCGTGGACTCGCTGCCCAACCGCCTGCAGTTTGTGGCAACGCACCCGATGGCCGGCACGGAGCACAGCGGCATCGAGGCAGCCATTCCGAGGCTCTTCGATGGGAAGTACACCGTCATTTGCGAAGCGGAAAAAAGCAGCCCGGAGGCAGTGGCGCTCGTGGAGAAAATGTATCATTCGCTGAACATGAAAATCGCCCGACTGAACGGGCAGGAGCACGACGTTCACACGGCCTACGTGTCGCATATCTCGCACATCAGCTCGTTTGCGCTGGCACTGACGGTGCTGGAAAAAGAGCGGGATGAGCAGGCGATTTTCGAGCTGGCGAGCAGCGGCTTTGCCTCCACAGTGCGCTTGGCGAAAAGCTCGCCGGAGATGTGGGCGCCCATTTTTCGCCAAAACCGGGACAACGTGCTGGATGTTTTGGATGAGCACATCAGTGTGCTGTCCCGCTTCCGTAGTTTGTTGATAAAAAAGGATTTTGAGGCGCTTCATCAATTAATGGTGGAAGCGAACAGCATTCGAAAAATATTACCGTAAATCACGGTGGCAATGCGAGTTTATAAACTGCCTTGTCCACCATCAACCGTTTTGACCATGCAATTCCAACCTGTTTTCGACAAAATTGAGCGCCCGATACTCATCGCCGGGCCGTGCAGTGCCGAGACCGAGGCGCAAGTGATGGAAACTGCTCACGGGCTGAAGGCCGAGGGCATTGACCTCTTCCGGGCGGGCATTTGGAAGCCCCGCACGAAGCCGGGCGGCTTTGAAGGTGTGGCCACGGTGGGCTTGGGCTGGCTACGCCGGGTGAAGCAGGAGGTGGGGCTACCCGTGACGACCGAGGTGGCCAACACCCAGCACGTGTTCGAGGCGCTGAAATACGGTGTGGACGTGCTGTGGATTGGCGCCCGCACGACGGTGAACCCGTTTTCGGTGCAGGAAGTGGCCGATGCGCTGGCGGGCGTGGACATTCCGGTTTTGATAAAAAACCCAGTAAACGCTGACTTAAAGCTTTGGATGGGGGCTATCGAGCGCATCCACAAGGCTGGCATCAAGCGCATTGCTGCGGTACACCGAGGCTTCTCGGTGCCGGGCGAGACGAAGTTCCGCAATGCCCCACTCTGGCAGTTGCCGATTGAATTGAAACGGCAGTTGCCCGACCTGCAAATCATCTGCGACCACAGCCATATTTGCGGGCGGCGTGACATCTTGGCGACCATTGCGCAGCAAGCCCTCGACCTCGGCTATGACGGCCTGATGACGGAAGTTCACCCTCGCCCGGACGAGGCTTGGAGCGATGCCGAGCAGCAAATAACGCCGTTTACTTACGGTGAAATGGTGCGCAACCTGACGGCCCGCAAGCTGACAACGAACAACGCCGATTTCCTGAAATCGCTGGACTTTTTGCGCCACCAGATTGATGAACTGGATGAGCGGCTGTTGCAGCTGCTTGGCGCTCGCATGAAGCTGGCCGATCAGATTGGTGAGTACAAAAAACAGAACAACATTTCGATTTACCAGCCAAGCCGCTGGAACGAAATTTTGGAACAGGCGATGGAAAAAGGTGCAGTGCTGGGCCTCAGTGGAGAGTTTGTGGAGGCGTTGCTAAAGGCGGTACACGAGGAGAGTATTGCGCACCAGTCGAAGGTGATGAACGAAAAGGCGGTGGCTGAATGATTTACGACTGACGATTTACCAAATCGTAAATCGTCAGTCGTAAAAAAGATTACTTCGTTGACTTCAGCGACTTGTAATATTCCTCCACCAAGTTTTTGTAGTACGGCTTCAACGATGGGTTCACCGTCTTGAACTGCTCGATTTCGGCTTCCCGTTTCTTGATATATTCTTCCAAGGAAGGCGGCATTTTACGCTCCTTGTCTTCAGCGGATTCTGATTTACGCCTGTTGTCTTGGTCGCGCTGGCGTTCTGCCCGCTCGTGTTCGAGGAGGCGGGTCAAGATGTCCTGCTGGCGCTTGAACAGCTCGTTGCTGAGGCGCTTGTTGACCAGTTCTTTCTCTACCTTGTTCATCTGGTCAATCAGTTCTTGCAGTTCTTTGTCGCCCTTGCCCTGCTCTTTGAGTGCTTTTTGTTTGGCCTCCAACTGCTTGCGAATGGCGGCTTGACGAGCGGCCATTTGGGCAAATTCCTTGCTCGTTGGGTTTTCCCCGCCTTCTCCGCCCTCGCCATCTTTACCCTCTTTGCCTTGTTTGCCCTTGCCCATTTTCTGCATACCCTCGTTGAGTTCCTTTTGGCCTTCCGAGGCAGGTTTGTCTTTGGGTTCTTTACCCCCTTTGCCGCCGCCTGTGCCACCGGGGTTGCTGCACTGCTGGTTGCCCGGCATTCCGCTTGCCATCTGCATCTGCATCTGCTGCATCACTTCGCTGAGCATGAGGGCGAGGTCGTTGAGGTTCTTCATGGCCCGCTGCTGCTGTTCACCAGCGTTTGGTTTCTGGCGCTCTTCCAAATGGTCGAGGCCCTTGCGCATGTTGTCCTTGATTTCACCGACCTTTTCCGTGATGAAGGTCTCCATCTGCGCCACCCGCTTGGCGAGGGCGTAGAGACTATCCTCCACGATTTTGAAGTCGTCCTGAATTTTCTTTTGCTGCTGCACAAGGCCGACGTAGCGTGGCGTGTTGATTTCCACGGGCTGGAAGTTGTCCATCACCTCTTCTTGCTCGAAGGAGAGGGTCACGATGTTCTCGAGCAATTGGCGCAGCGCCTTCATGTCCTCCTCCATTTGTTCCTGCTGCTGGCCCTGCATCTGCATGGCCATGCTCTCGGCCATTTCCTTCATCTTTTTGGAGGCACTTTTTTGTTTGCGGCCAGCTTTTTGGTTTTGCTGCTGCTGGATGCTTTGCTTACTATCCTTTTGGTCTTGCTTGATGTCTTCTTGTTCTTCCTTCTTTTGGTCGAAGTCTTTTTTGTTCTGGAGTTCCTCGTTCTTTTTCTTGAGCTCTTCCATTTTCTTGCTGATGTCCTCCATCTTCTTGTTGAGCTCTTCTTGCTTCTTCTCCAGGTTCTCCTGTTCTTGTTTTTGCTCCTCTTTTGATTGCTGCGAGTCGTTCTGGTCCGCTTTTTCGGTTTCCTCGGCCAGCTTTTCTTGCTCCTCGGCCAGTTCGTTCAGCTTGTCAATCGTTTTTTGCATCTCGAACTCAAACTCCAGCTGCTTGTAAAGCTCCAGCATCCGGTCCATGTCCTTTTCCTTCTGCTCTTGCTGGTTTTTCATCTCCTCCATTTGTTCGAGGGCTTCGTCCTTCTTCATTTCTTGAAGTAGTTCCTCGATTTTCTGCATGAGTTCCTTCATCTCGTCGTCCATGGTCTCTTCCATGAGCTTTTCCATCTGCTCCTGTTTCTCCTGCATCTGTTCGTTGGGCTGCTCCATTTCCTGCTGCTGCTCAAGGTTTTCCTTGAACTTCTCCTTGGCCTCGTCCATCTGTTTTTGCAGTTCCTTCTGGCGTTCCAGCAGCTTTTCAAGCTCCTTGCGGGTTTGCCAGTCGAGGTCTTTTTGCTGCAAAACCTTGTCCCGCAGCTTGTTCATTTCCTCCTGAATCTTCTGGCTTTCCTTGATGGCTTTTTCGAGATTGTCCTTGATTTGCTCGCTGTTTTCCTCCTGCTTTTTCTCCATCTCTTCCAGTGTCGGCATGGCGAAAACCATGAGCATGGTGCGGCTCGACTTGCTGCCATTCACCCCATCATTGTCGAACACCTCAAAGTAGTAGGTCACCTCGTCGCCAGGTTTCAGGCCGAGTTCGTTCAAATCAAAAATATGTCGGAAAGCAGTGCTTTTGCCCTCCGATTTCTGGAGCTTCAGGGTTTTAAGCGGCCCTTCATTGTTGCCGTTTTTAACCCTGTAATTAAACGAAAGGCCGAGCAGACCGTAGTCGTCGGCAGCCTCGCCAGCGAAGTAGAGCACCTTGGCGTTGGTGCTGTCCTCAAACTTTTCAGCCTTGATGGTCGGGTACAAATCTGGGACGACCGTGATGGAATACGTGACCGAGTCGGCGTTTGGCAGGTCGTTGTTGGAGATGTAGAGGCGGTAAATTTCATCCTTGAGCGCCTTCTTTTTGAAGGTAAAAAGCTCATCGGAAAAGCGCTTTGTGTCAACTGTTTGCGCCCCATTTGCGAAGCGGATGGAGATATTGTCGGTGAACTGCGAATTGAAAATCCAGTCAATATTCGTTCCGGCGGGCACCACTAGGTCGCCCGTGCTCTTCAGTTCCTCGTCGGAGCGGCCCGTGTAGGCGGGGTAGTCCAGCTTCACTTCGAAGCCGACGATGTTCGGTTTTTCCAGCACCTCCAGCGTATAGCCCTTCGATTCGATGGCTCCGGAAAGGAATCGAAATTCGGTGTCCTTCGCCACGTTGCTGAAACGATAGGTGAACGTACTGTTGTCCACCTTCGTCAGGCGGTATTGAATGTTGTCAATGTCAATGAACGCCTCGTTGGGCAGGGCGTCGCCCTCCACTTTTACCGTGAGGGGGAACTCGCCAAACTGCACCACGTTCAGGCTGTCTTCGTTCACCACAAAACGGAACGGGGCGGGTTTCTCAAATTCCTTGTTGTACTTGAGCAACCTTGCCGTGCTGTCGGTGATGAGGCTCGGTGCAGCGAAGAGCAGGATGATGAGCAGAAGAAGCGGCGGCAATGCATACTTGAGGTATTTGCGGTTTTGAGCGAGGTCAATGGCCCGCTGGAATGGCACGGGCTTCACTTCTTCCGACTTTTGGTTGATGCTCGCCAGAATCAGGTCCCTGCTCACCGAGTTGGTGTCCGCTTGCGACTTCAATTGCAGGATGTTCAGCAGTTTGTCCTTCACATCGGTGAAGTGGTCGCCGATGATGCTGGCCGCTTTTTCGTGCGAAATCACCTTGCCCAGTCGGAAATAATGCAACATTGGCAGTGCCACCCAAATCGCCAGCGCTACTGTGGAGATGCCCACGAAGGAGAAGAACAACGCCTGCCTCGTGCCCGGTTTGAAGTAGAAATGGTACTCCAAAAAGTTCAGGCCGAGGAATAGCAGCAGCAGCAGCGCCAAGCTGTACAGCCCACCCCGGATGAGTTGGTTCATGTAGTACTTCCTAATGAACTGGTCGAGCTTCTCGATGAGCAGTTGGTAATTATCCTTGTGCGACATGGGCGTAAAGGTTTGATGGTTTCAGGTTTTATAGGAGGGAACTGCCGTTACTGCAAATTTCCTTCCATTGATATAGGTCAAAAATAGGCATTAAAAGACCAGACTCAAACGCTTGGGCTGCATGGTTAGTTGCGGTAGCATAAAAAATGAGCACCAAAAGGCAGTTTCAATTGCCTTGATGGGCCGCTTTATCAATGGCTTCGAGAAGCCCTTGGAGTTTTTCCCCAGGAGTCAAAAAATCCTCAAGCTCCACTTCGTTTGAAATGTCTTCTGCCAATTGCCAAAACATGATACCACCCAAATCATTTTGCCTCGCATACTTTGTTTTCAATGTGACGGAAAGTGGGTTGTCGTAGGTGAGAAAGAGTTGCTTTTCCACATTGTACAAGTACGGCGCATGTGCAACGTCGTCCCAAAAATGTTGAAATCCGGGGTTCTCCTGCAGATATTTCTGCATGGTGCCATAAGATACGCCCCGCTTGAACTTGCCGGGTTGGTACAGCCCATTGTTCACATTTGGCACGTTTTCCCAAACCCGTCCATAGAATGCAGCCCCGATGATGACTTTTTTCATGGGAACACCAATGGAATCCAAAAAACGTACTGCATGGTCCGTGGACTCCACCTGCTCTTTGGTGGAATATAGCGGGGTGTGATGGCCCGTCACCGTGCTGTGCCCATGCACAAGGTCATAGCTCATTACGTTCACGTAATCCAGCAGCGGCATTACCTTCTTCCATTCAATGGATTCTTCCAAGAATTTGGTGAAACCACCGGCGGCAAAGCTCAATTCGTAGCTCCAGCCGAGGTCTTTTCGAAGCTGTTTGACCAAACTGGTGAAATTGGGCCGGTCAGCTGGCTTCCAAGGGTGGCCAGGGTGCCCTTCGATGGCCGGGTACTCCCAATCCAAGTCAAGGCCATCGGCTTGGTAGTCCTTGATCAATGCCTTCACGGACTTTGAAAACTGCCTCCGACCTTTTTTTGTGGAAAAAACTTCTGAGCAAGGCTTGCATCCACCCCATCCACCAAGCGAGAGATAGACTTTTAGCTTAGGGTTTCGGGCTTTGAGCGAGACCAAGTGCCTGATGGTCAGGCTGTCCGCTTGGACGTCAACTGCCAGCTGGTTGCCTTTAAGGTGGCAAAAACTGTAGATGATGTGGGTCAGTTTTTCCACCGGGTAATCATCAATGGCCTTGTGGTCGCCCGCATAGTAGGCAATGATGGCAAACTCCTTTTCCTGCGCAATAACGGTTGCTGCCGCCATGCAGCACAGCAACAATGTTGTGAAAAGACGCATGATAATTTTATTTTCCACCCCGCATCTCCGCCTCGATGTTCGGGTTGATTTGCTTGGCCTTGGCGATGGCCTCGTTCCCCTTCTCCATTTGCCCCATGTTCATGTAAACCATGCCCAAATTGAAGTAGGTGTTTGCATCGTTGGGGTTAACAGTGAGTGCTTTCGTGAAAAAATCCACTGCCACGGCCTCGTTCCGACTGACGGCATTGGCCACGCCAAGTAGCCGCAGCGTCTCGAAGTCGTTGGGCGTCATTTCCAGCGCCTTGTTCAGGTATTGTAGCGACTTCGCCACGTCGCCTTTTTGCTCACCAAAGTAGCGCCCTGCATCCCGGTAGGTGATGGCGAGGTTATTCTGGGCCTCGGTGTAATCGGGGTCGAGCTTGAGCGCTTGCTCGTAGGCTTGAATACTGGCATCGTACTCCTTCAGGTAGTTGTACGCATTGCCCATGATGAGCAGCGGGTTCTTGTAGCCGGGGTGTATTTTCATGGCCTCGGTCAAGTGACCGATGGCTTCTTTAAGCATCTCGTTTTTGCGTGCGGCGTTCTCCGGTTTCAGCGATTGGGCGACCAGCTCCCCGCCCGTGGCATTGCGCAATTTGGCGCTGTTCGGTACGGTCTTGATGTCGGTGGTGAACAGCGTAAAATTGTCCTTCCAGGCAAAGTTGCGGCTCACGGTCTTTGCGCCCAGCGCCAAAATCACCAAGCCGCCAATGGCCATGACCGCCACTTTCGGCTTGCCCCAACTGCCCGTCATGCGATAGACCAGCACCCCAACCAGCAATGCAAAACCGATGGACGGCATGTAGAGGAAGCGCTCGTTCATGTTCGTACCGATGGGGAAAATGAAGTTCGAGGCGATGCTCAACGTGACGAGGTAGAACAGGATGGCATAGCTCAAAACATCCCTTTTTGGCAAACGGACGAGTGCAAAAAACAGCAGCCCCAGGTGCGCCAGTACCGCCAAAATCACTTGCCAATCGCCGAAGCTCATGATGCCGATGGCCCGTGGGTAGTAGTCGTGGCTGAGGGGGTGGGGGAATACGAGCAGCAGCAAATATTTGCCGAGGGTGAAAAAATTGGTCGCCATTTTCTCAGCACCGGAGAAGTCAACGTATTGATTTCCAACGAGTTTGAGGAAGGGGTTGTTCATCAATTCCCGGGGCGTGCCGCCAAAATCGGCGCCCAGCACGGCGAAGCGGATGACCAAAAACACCGCAGCCCCCGCCACGAATGGCAGTGTCTGCGTCACTATTTTGCCCGTATTTGCCTTTGTAAAAAAGAAATAGGTAAGCGGCACGATGGCCAAGAACGTGATGGCGTTCTCTTTCGAGAGCAGCGCCAAAAAGAACACGACCGCCGCCGCCACGTTCAGCCCGTTTTTCCCTTCGTAAAATGCCTTGAGCGACAGGTACAGCGCCGCCAAACTCCCCAACAAGCTCACGATTTCGTCACGCCCCTTC
Source organism: uncultured Saprospiraceae bacterium (assembly GCA_964442355.1). Lineage (GTDB taxonomy): Bacteria > Bacteroidota > Bacteroidia > Chitinophagales > Saprospiraceae > UBA6168. The sequence continues at coordinate 28,386 of CAYTZS010000037.1, forward strand.
ACGTTGGCCACCACCTCGGTGTGGATGGGGTGCGCCACGAACAGCGCCGCCGCCGCCAGTGCCACGAACGGCCCAAAACCCGTGCTGCCCGTCGGTTTGCCGTCCGGTGAAAGGATTTTCAGCAGGAACCAAAAGACCAGCACCCCGGTCAGGCCGTAGAGCAGCACATTGATGAGGTGCCCGACAAACTTCACAGCGTTCGGCTTGCCGCCCTCGTTGGGGTCATAGACCGTGTCGCCGTCCTTGTCCTTCACGGGCTGCCCCGCCGTGTCCCGTTTCTTGGGGGCAAAAAGCTGCACCTCCGTGGCGTACATGAGCGGCGTCAGGGGGCGGTAGCGCCCGCCGGACACCAGCTTTTCCTTGCCCTCCACCTTGAAGAAGCCCCGGAAGGTGTCGTATTTCAGCAGCCCGCCATAGCCTGCCGTGCCCTTGCAGGTGAACTCGTTGTCGTAGATGACGATGGCGTCGTCCACGGCATAATCGAAGAACAAGGTGTTGGCGTACAGCAGCACACCGAGCACGAACAGGCCGATGCTGGCGATGCGGCGGTAATTGCTGGCCGACTCGGCAGCTGGCGTCGGCGGCTTGGGAGCGGAGGGTTTGCGTTTTGACATATTGTTTCGGTGGACGGTTGACGGTCTTTGGGGTGGGCAAAAATAAAAATGACTGGCGTAGATTGGATATTTTGTTCGATGAGCTGAGGATGGCTGCGTGGGGGAGCGGGCAACCTTGGCTGCCCGTTTTCGGAGGTGGCAGCTAGCCATTAAAACATAAACATTTACGTGTCCGGTATTTTTTCCAAGATTGGCGCTTTTATAGTCATTTTTACAACAAATTAGGCCAAAAAGCCCGCTTTTGACTCAAAAAATGCAACAAAATGCATCAATATTGCATTCCTACTCGTCGTTTTCGCATTTCTACTCGCCAACTATTCATTTCTACTCGTCATTTTCTCATTTCTACTCGTCAATTATCCATTTAAAATGATAAAATACTCAGTTTTTGTTTCAAAAATTCGAATTTCAGTCACCATTGCTGTATGTCAGATGGAGTAAAAATACTAAATTGGACACATAATATTTCATTTTAAAAACACATTGTTGTGTTTTTAAAAATATAAATGAGAAAATGACGAGTAGAAATGCGAAAACGACGAGTAGAAATGCGATTTTTAGGCCATGCGCTCCTCCCCCAAATACTTCACCCCCACCAACAAAAAGAACAGGTACAGCGACACCCCGAAATTGTTCTCAATCGTGTTTTCCACGAAAAAGGAGGAAAACACGACGGCGTGCAGCGCCAAGAACAGCGGGTTTCGCCAGTTTTTTTGGTAAAAAAGCGGATAGAAAAAGCCTGCGAGGAACAGCCCAAACCCCACCAGCCCCGTGCCAGCGAAGATGGTCACGAGCTGGTTGTGCGGCATGATGTATTTGTAGTCGCCAGCTTCCCCCGAGTCGTAGCGGTTTTTCATCGCTTGCTTCAGGTCGCCCGCCCCAACGCCCAGCAGCAGGTGTTCCCGCCCGATGTCCAGGCCGACCTGCATGGAGGCGAAGCGCTCGGAGTCGGGGTAGTCCCGTCCGATGCCCTGCTTGAATTGGAGGTAGTCCCAGCGGGCGTAGTCCACCTTGGCCTTGAAGCTGGGCACAGCGAGGTAGGCCAGCACTGGCAGCGCCACCACTCCGGCGATGCCCGCCAAGCCGAGCAGGTAGCGTTTTTTTACCAAAACGAACCAAGCGCCGAGCGCCAGCAAAGCGATGTACAGCGACACGAGGCCACTGCGCACCGAGAGTACATGGATGAAGGCAAAGAGGAACAACGTCATGCCGCCGATGAACCAGCGCTCCCTTTTTTGCTCCGAAAAATGGAAGCCCTCGGCCCAGAGCACACTGCCGCCGAGGATGGCCAGTGCCAGCGTCAGGCTGAAACGGATGTGGTTGCTCGGCGTGGGCAGGTGGCCGCCACGGCCCAAGTCGGCCATCACCGCATCGAAGTTGGCAATGAAGTTGACCAGCACGTATGCGCTGATGATGGACATGATGACCAACAGGAAATACAAGATGGTGAAGACCTCCTTTTTGCGCAGCGGCGGCATGGCGGCAAAAGCAAACGGTAGCACCAAAAATGGCAGCTTGATGCGCAGCCGCTCCAGCGTGTAGCCCGTGTCGCTCGACCAGAGCCACGACACCAGCACCAGCAAAAACGGCACGGAGACAGCCAGCCAAGCCTTGTGCTGCCAATAGTTTCGGAAGTTTTCCCGCAGCGTGTCCCGCAAGGTGAGGCTGACCTTCGGCCCGTCAATCTTCAACTGGAACAAGGACAGCAGCAGCAGCGCTATCATCGAAACAGAAAGCACGAACTCCGCCGACAGCACCATGCTCACCAGCCAGATGAACAGGCAGGTGACGGCTTGCGCCTTGTAAGATTGAAGGATGGTCTGCACCTTTGAAAGGATTGAAGGATTGAATGTGTGAAGGATGGAAGAAGCGGGAACGAAAGGGAACATGTTAGGATTTTAACCACAATAGAATATTACCTTTGCCCCTCATTTTCCGAGGAAAACGAAGTAGGGAAGTTTTTCGAAGCCAAGCCTCAAGCCTTCTCGCCTTCAATCCTCCAATCCTTACGACATGGATTCATTTGCAAATGTAAAACGCCTCATCGAAGAAATAGCGGCGGCCAGTCCGAAGACGAAAGACGAACTGGAGCAGTTCCGCATCCAGTACCTCGGCTCAAAGAACGTCATCAAGCCGTTGATGGGCGAAATTAAAAATGTTCCGAACGAACAAAAGAAGGAATACGGCCAGCTCGTGAACGAGGCCAAGGACGCTGCCGAGCGCAAATTTGCGGAGCTGCAAGAAGCGCTCGAATCGGCCAGCGGCGATGCCGATTTCGACCTGCTCGACCTCAGCCGCCCCGGCGAACCGCTCGAATTGGGCAGCCGCCACCCCATTGCCACCACGATGAACCGCATCGTGGGCATCTTCCAGCGCATGGGATTTGCCATCGCCGAGGGGCCGGACATCGAGGACGATTGGCACAACTTCACGGCCATGAACACGCCCGAAGACCACCCTGCACGGGACATGCAGGATACGTTTTACCTATTGAATAGTACGGAGATGCTCCTGCGCACCCACACCAGCCCCGTGCAGGCACGGGTGATGACGGGGCAAAAACCGCCCATCCGCATCATCGCACCGGGCCGGGTTTATCGCAACGAGACCATCAGCGCCCGCAGCCATGCGCAGTTCCACCAAATCGAGGGCCTGTACGTGGACGAGGGGGTGAGTTTCGCCGACCTAAAGCAGACGTTGATGTACTTCGCGCAAGAGATGTTCGGCACGCCGAAAATCAGGCTGCGCCCGAGCTTTTTCCCCTTCACCGAGCCGAGTGCCGAGATGGACGTGTGGATTGGCATGGACAACGAAAAGAACTACCGCCTGAGCAAGGGCACTGGCTGGCTCGAAATCCTCGGCTGCGGCATGGTGGACCCACAGGTGCTCGAAAACTGCGGCATTGATTCCACGAAATATTCTGGTTATGCCTTTGGGATGGGCATTGAGCGGCAGGCCATGCGGTTGTACGACATCCACGACATCCGGCTGTTTTTTGAGAACGATGTCAGGTTCTTGAAGCAGTTCAGTTCCGTTGTTTAATTTTAAGGAAACCCATTCTTGTAAATGCCCAATTTCACATCCCTCGCTGCCACGCAAGCTGCTATTTCAAGTGGTCAAACCACCTGCGCCGCCCTCGTCGAGCATTACCTCGAACGCATCGAGGCGACCCGCCACCTCAATATTTACATCGAAGTTTACGAAGAAGAGGCACGCCGGCGAGCGAAAGGGTTGGATGAAAAATTCCGTCAAAACCCTGCTTCGGTGGGCAAGCTGTTCGGTACGGTCATTTCATTGAAAGACGTGATTTGCTATGCTGGACACGAGGTTACAGCGGGTTCCAAGATGTTGAGGGGCTTCAAATCACTCTTCTCCGCTACGGCCGTGGAGCGACTGTTGGCTGAAGATGCCATCATCATCGGGCGGGTGAACTGCGACGAGTTTGCGATGGGCAGCACCAACGAAACCTCCTGCTATGGTCCCACCCGCAATGCCGCCGACCCCACGAAAGTGCCAGGTGGCAGCAGCGGTGCATCGGCGGTAGCGGTGCAGGCGGGCACTTGCTTGGCATCCATCGGCAGCGACACGGGCGGCTCGGTGCGGCAGCCAGCGGCCTTTTGCGGCGTGGTGGGCTTCAAGCCAACCTATGGCCGCATTTCGAGGCACGGGTTGTTGGCCTATGCTTCCAGCTTCGACCAGATTGGCATTTTGGCAAACAACGTGGCCGATGTGGCCGCCCTGCTGGAAGTAATGGCCGGGCCGGACGAGTTTGATGCTACTTGTACTGCGGAACCCCAGTTCCGCAGCGCTGCGGAACTGGGGTTCCGCAGTACA
>CAYTZS010000038.1:0-32624 GCA_964442355.1 uncultured Saprospiraceae bacterium
ATAGACTCCACGAACTGACGGTATTCATAGTTTGTAATCTCCGTATCATCCATGTAGAAGCCCTGAATAGAGATGGACTTAGGACGTTGCACAAAAGTGTTGGAGATATCTTGGTCACTCGGACCAATGTGTAGCGTACCGGAAGGGATGTACACCATGCCGTAAGGGTTGATGCCTTTCCAATCCGGACGTTCTAGGACGCCTGTTAGCTGTCCACTTTCCTTGCTGCCGCAAGATGAAATCAACGCTGCAAGGGTGAGCAGCGCAAACGAAGTCTTTAATAATCTTTTCATTTTAACACCCGAGTTTTCCTTCTTTAGTGAAAAAGAGACGTAAAAATAGCGCTTTACTGCTTAATTCAAACAGTTGTCTCAAAAATCTGCTGTTTGACGGCAAAATTAACATTTTACGCCAGACAAAAACGGCACTTTTTCTTCGCTTAGTGTGATTTTGCCTATTTTAATTTATTGTTCCAGATTTCTTTAATTGCTTTTTCTACTGTTAAGAGACGTGGAGCATTGGTGCTTTAGGAATGCAGGGGGTTAAAGAGACCTAGGGTTGTAGATAATTACGGGAGGCCTACCGTTTCCAATTGGAATCCCGAAGTTGTAATTCAACAGCACCTCGTGAGAACCGGTATTGACTGCTTTTATATTTGATAGTCCCAAATCGTAAGCGTAACCGATGGAAATTTTCTCGTTGAGTTTGAAGCCTCCAATCAGTGATACAGCATCTAACGTGGTCGTGTTGTAGCCCCTTAACGCTCCTCCGACAAAGATATTTTCATTGTACAGTGCTGTAACAGAAAAATCAATTTGCGTTTGGTGGACGTCAGTTTTCAATAAAGTCGAAGGGAAAACAGAAATATTGTTGTTTAAGCCAAGTCGATAGCCGAGGTAAAGGAAATACGTTCTTTCCTGCTGGTATTTGAGACCAGACAAATCTAGCTCATTGCCTAACAAATTTATTGCCGATATTCCCATCTCTAGCTTTTCGCCTTGGTAAAAAGCGCCAAAATGCGCCGTTGGCCCTGCACCATTTTCAAGGCTGGTAGGAAGGTAATCGTCGTTGTGAGTAGTGACATTGCCCAAGTCATCAATATCGGTGCTTGGGGTTCTCACCTTTGAGCCATCAAGCTGGCGCTGTACCCATCCTGCTGTTACGCCGAGTGAAAGCAGCCCTGTCCTGCTCAACTGAATCTGCCTTGAGTAAGATGCTGCAAATGCAGTTTGCCTCCATGAACCCAAGGTCTCGTTCTCTACCAAAAGTCCTACTCCACCGCCTGCGATATAAAGCGGCATGTGCGCATTGAAGTTCTGGGTCACTGGGCTCCCAGGCAGTCCTACCCACTGGGTCCTGTATACCCCAGTTATGCTAAGAGAATTGTCCAACCCTGCGTATGCTGGATTGAAAGCAAATTTATTGAACTGGTAGAGGCTGTACTGCGCTGGTTGTTGTCCCATCAACTGGATGGCAAGCAAGAAGCAGAACGAAAATGTGAATGTGATTTTCATAGACTCCAGAAATAAAAAAATTTGCCAAACTCCTGTTTTCTCGAAATAAACCTCAAAAGACAATTTCCTATTTTATGGTCCAAGAACTTTTATCCCGCTGAAGCAATCGTCGTAAAGACTCAATCGTCTCAACGGGTTGCTGGCAGGCATAATTTTGACATAAATATACTAATGTGTGGCCGCTACCATCTTTACCTTTCATCAAAGGGAAACTACCGCTCCCATCTTTTGCTGCCATGAGCACCTTTTGGGGCATGTACTCTTCGTTCACTGCCATCGCAAGTTCGGCAAATTGCTCTCCAACAACTGCCACTTCAGCAATCCCAAATACTTCAGCCATTAGACAACTTGCCCATTGGCTAAAGGAAGATGGGTAGCGCTCCAGCGAATCTTTAATTGAGAGCAACATGCCAGATGCATGGCTTAACCAGTCCTCTCTCCCCAAGAGCACACCTGCACGCTGCAAGTTGCGAACCATGGTCGAATTGCCTGAAGGTGTCGCAGAATCAAACAGGTCTTTGCGGCGCATCAAAACGTCTTTCTGTTTTGCTGACGTAAAATAGAACATTTTATCCGTAGGGTCAAGGAAATGCTCAAAAACAAATTCGATGTAGCGTCCAGCTTGCAAAATATATGAAGTATCAAATATGATTTCTGCCACATCCAACAGTGCCTCAATCAAGAAAGCATAATCATCGAGGAAGGCGTCGTACTGTGCCCGGCCTGCCTTGTAGGTATGAAAAAGTGTGACTCCATCTGGCTGCACGAACTTTTTTAGTAAGAAATCAAGGTTTTTCACTGCCGCATCACGGTACGCTTCAACGCCTAGTGCAGCATACGCTTTTGCATAAGCCGAACACATCAGTGCGTTCCAATCCAGTAGCAGCTTATCGTCAAGGCCGGGCCAGATACGTTGGCTGCGCACTTCGAGCAGTTTCCTCTTGGCTTCGGACAAGCGAGATTTTAATTCAGAAATCGAAACACCTTCGATTTTCGCAAATTCTTCAAAATTCAATTTTCGCCAAAAAATATTCTTTTCTTCCCAATTTCCTTTTTCCGATACGTCATAAAATTTGGAGAAAATATCGAAATCACCACCAAGCAATTTTTCTACTTCGGTTTTTTCCCACACGTAAAACTTGCCCTCTACACCCTCCGAGTCGGCATCTTGTGCGGAGTAAAAGCCACCCTCATCGCTCGTCATTTCACGGCGCACCCACTCCAGCGTCTCTTCAATAGTATCCTTGTAAAGTTCCTTCTTCGTGGCTTTGTAAGCATCGGCAAGCACACTTACAAGCAGGGCATTATCGTACAACATTTTTTCAAAATGGGGCACCAGCCACTTGGAATCGGTAGCATATCGGGCAAAGCCACCGCCAAGCTGGTCGTAAATACCGCCCATCGTCATTTTGTCGAGCGACAGTTGTACGTGGTCAAGCGCCGATTTGTCGCCAAAATAATAATGATACGCAAGCAGATAGCTTAGCGACATTGTGCCTGGAAACTTGGGGGCGCCGCCAAAACCGCCATTGGTGTTATCAAACTGCCGCAGTAGATTTTGAAAAATATTTTTCAGCAGCGTATCTGAAAACGGATGGTCGTCGTCGCTTACCACCCGCAGCTTGTTGCTGCCCGTGAAGGTGTTACCTGAGTTTTTGATAATGTCTGTCAAACGCTGGGCTTGGTCTTCTACCGTATTCCGCTTGTTTTGGTAAGCATGCGAGATGTTCATCAGCACCTGCAACCACGAGGGGCGGTTGTAGGCAGGCATTGGCGGGTAGTAGGTTCCGGCGTAAAATGGCCGTCCGTCTGGCAGCAGGAAACAGTTTAGCGGCCAGCCGCCGCCGCCTGTCATGACTTGACAGGCCTCCATGTAAATCTGGTCAACATCGGGGCGCTCCTCTCTGTCCACCTTGATGCAGACGAAGTTGTCGTTCATAAAGTCGGCCACCTCGTGGTCCTCAAAACTCTCTCGTTCCATAACATGACACCAGTGGCAAGTCGAGTAGCCGATGCTCACGAGGATGGGCTTGTTTTCTTTTTTGGCTCTCTCGAAAGCCTCAGGTTTCCAAGCGTACCATTCTACTGGGTTGTTGGCGTGCTGGAGTAGGTAGGGCGAAGTTTCGTGTTGAAGGTGGTTCATTTTATCAGGAGAATGTATGCGCTACAATGTTTGAGGTATCGAACAGTCAACCTATCAAACACCCAAACAAAGCTTGGGTTTCATCTAGTCGGACTCGTTTCACCTCACTTCGCTGCATAAACTGAAAAATACTTGCATTCCTTGATGATTTGCTGGTAAAATGTAGTGTTACTGTATTCATTTTTCAACCGCTCAAAATTGACAAGGTAGTCGGCGGGAAGTCGTGGAATGCGGTTGCAACATGGCTCTGGCTTATACTGCACGGACTGGAAAAATATTTTCTGCTCACAGCGGGCAGCTTGGAAGGCAGCTTTTGCGGCGAGTTCGGGCGAAGTGGCTAGTTCACGGGCACGATTAAAACACTCCAGTGCACGTCCTACACCTGTGTTTTCACGGTTTCCGAAAGGATATTTCCAGTGGTCGAACACCCGGCTATCTCCCTCCTCAGCTTTGGACTTGTGCAGCTTCGCCCAAGTGCTGCCAGTGCGAAAGTAATCCATCGCACGCCAAGCAAAACCATAGTAGCTCATGTTGTAATGTGCGAGGCCAAGCAGGTAATAATGCCGGGCAGCACCTTCGAGGTCACCCTTGGATTTGTAGTCAAGGTCGAGCAGCTCTGTCAAAAGTTCGCCCTTGTTCATCATCGTCGAAAGGCTAACAGTGTCGGTACGTTGGTTGCATTTGAGGCAGTCTTTGAAGGTCTCCTTGAACGGGTTGAACTGCCCGAAATCGTTCCATACCTCCACAGGCATACGCTTGTAGGTTTCCATCGCTGCCTCAAACTGGCCTGTACTCATCAGCAGCGTGGCCTTCATGTCGAGCAGGGAGTTGAGTGGGTAGGCCTGGGCCAGCCTCGTTTCCAACAAACTCTTGTCCTGCTTCATGGCCATCGCAATCAGGTTGTCGAGCAGGTCTAGCTGCGGGTTGGGCATCAGGTCGGTGATGGGGTGCTGACTGGCGAACGCCTTGCCCTCCTGCTGACTTTTAAGGTAGAGCCACGCCATTTTATCCTGCAAAAAATCCGGTAAGCTCTTGTACAACTTGTACCGTTTTTCCTCGGTAAGCAGCTCGTAGGCGTACTCCTCGGCTGCTTGATCAGGTTTTTCAAAAGCTGCGATTTTCAGAGCGATTTGAAAAATGGCCAGTTGTTCTTCCAACTTTTTGTCGCCCAACTTGGGGCGCACACCGTTGAAGGTCTTTTCGGCAGCGTAAAAATCGCCTGCAAGGAACTCCAGATAACCCTCTGCCAAGTACCAAAGCTCCGGCCTAGCCACTTCGCCCTCCTGCCTACACTTCCTTACAAAGCGCTGTAAATCAATCACATATTTTCCCGCATACGGCCTCGGCAAGTTTAGGTGGCGTTTGTTGTGTGCTTTTTTGTCGTTGAACTCCAAGCCGAGCAGGTTGCGTTCCATCTTGCGCATTTCCTGCACCAGCAGCCCTTCCAGTAGTTGATTTTTAGGGTCGAGTTCATAAATCTTTTCCATCTCCTCCACGGCCTTGCTCTCTGCTCCGGCAGCCCGGATGGCGTAGAGCGTTGCCCGCTCGGCATCCGACTGGCAAAGGCGCAGGCACTCCTCCCACTCTTCGTCAGTTTTTATCAAAAAACTCTGGTAGGCTGATGCCCGCCGACCGGGGCAGTGCTGGAAAATTTGAGCGTAGGCATAACTAGCTTCCACGTTGCGGCCAAGCCGAAGCAGTGCCCCAGCCCGATGGCCCTCAATCCACCACGGCATGATGCTTTCGCTCCATCGGGCCGTTTTCTTATCCACTTTGGGAAGTAAGTCATCGCAGAGTTCGAGCACCTGCTCGTGAAGACCAGCGTAGTGCGCCAACCGGATGATTTGGTAGGCATACCGCAACCGGATGTACGCCGACTTGGCACGCTTGAACTCCCGCTGGCCTTCGGCAATGAGCGCCTGCATGGCCTCCTTGTCACGGGCCGGGGCTTGCCAGCGGTCGTTGGCCACCACATACGGTTCGCAGCGCTTCGCAAAAAGCAGGTACTCCAGCGTTTCGGTGCATTTTTTTTCAAAAACAAACTCGGCGAACGTGTTGTCCTGCAAGCTCGGCGGTATCTGCAGCGACTTGCTCTGCGTGGCCGTTAGCAGCAGGTCAAGCTCATCAATATTGGCTTGGTAGATGACGTAGGCCAAGTCTGCAGGCTTCACTTCGCCGCAAAAACGTTTGCCCCACTCGGCGAGGTTGTCGTCCTCGTTGGCCTTTTTTACCGACTCGAAATAGTCTCCGTACAATTTGTCGAAGCGCATGAAAAGCGGGGCGAGCGCCACCCGTTCCTCCTGCCTGAGGATGTCCATGTTGATGAACGAGTAGCCTTGAAACGAGCGGTCGTTGGGGGCGCAGGCGTTGGTTTCCTGGGCTAAAACTTGGCCGTAGCTCGCCCAAAACAGCAATGCGAACAAGCCGTGCAGGTTACTTTTTTTTACCAAAAAAGAAAATGAGAAACTGAGAAAAAGCCTGTGCGGTAAGCAGGTATGCATGTTGACGAATGGAATTGCTGTTTTATCCGGGGCGAAAGTTAGCGAAAAAAAAGAACCCACCACGACCGAGCGGTCAGGGCGGGCCAGCGTTAGCGACATTGGTAACAGGTGAGAAAAATCTTGACTACTAAAGTCAGCAACAAAATGATGGGGCAAAGGTGGTTAGCCAGCCTTAACGGCAGGTGAAGTCCGCTTTAAATAAAGGTGAAGAAAACAGCAGGGAAACGGTGAGTCGGGTCTTACTCGAAGACGAAGCGGTAGGTAGCAGTCGTCCCGGCAGTACCTTTCCAGCGGGGCCCTTCTCGAAGCAGCCGAATGGCTTCGTCCTTGTAAGCTTGGGGGGAATCGCCCTTGGCGTTGAAGTTGGCCGGCTTGCCATCTGCTTGGACTACAAAATCCACTTGAACGATGTAGCGTGGGCGGGGATTTAGGCCAGCTTCAGGATGGCGCAAATTGGCTGCCACGTATGCTGCGAACTTGGGAAAACCGTTTATCGGACTCGGAGACTCAGCAGCGGGAGACGACGACTTTGACTTCTTTTTGGTACGGGGTTCTGCATTTGACAAATCCCCTGATTTTTGGGGTGCCTCCTCGGCCACTTTCATGGCTGCAGCGTCTTCGTTGGCAACAGCGGGGGCAGGCTCCGATTCCGTCTCGGCTATGTCAGCCGGAGTATTGGTTCCCTCAACGGCCATTTCAGTTTTTTGCTCATCGTAACTATTAGTTTGGCCAGTTTGGGGTGCACTCGCACGTTGAGATTTTTTTGGGGCATCAAACCGTTTTTCTTGGCGCTCCCCGCTCGATGCGATTTCGCTTTCTTGCACTCCTACCGTTCCAGCGCCAGTGGTGGAGTCCGCAACAGTTGCCAAAGTCTCCGTCGGAGCTGATTCAGCGGGTGCAGCATCGGCCACAGCCGCTGAGTCAGCACTGTCGGAATATTGCTGGAAAACCAACCAAGCCCCCAGCAGCAACATGCCAACGGCGGCAATCCGCATCAGGTAAAAACCAGCACCCCGGCGGCGCTCCGACTTTTGGCGAAGCCGTGCTTTCAAACGAGTGACGTCGGCGGCGTGGTCGGCTTCAGGCACGGAACGATAGCCCTCAACTGCGTCGGCCAGAAACAGGTCGCCATTTGCAGCGGCATCGAGCGCCTGCTCGTCGTGCCGGTTGGCATCGCCGATGAGCCATTTTAACACTGGCGTCAGCGAGGATTTATGTGCCAGATTTTGCTTCAATTTTGGTGATAAAAAAGTTGAAAATTGGTTGACGAGGGTTGATTTTAACTGAAGTTTTTCTCCATGCAAATCCGCAGGTTACGCCTGCCATTTTGGATGTTTGAGCGAACGAGGCCGAGGGCTTCTCCGGTCACGTCGGCAATTTCCTTGTAGGTTTTGTCTTCAAAATAAAACTGCTCGACACAGTGCTTTTGTTGAGCGGGCAGCGCTTCGATGCATTTTTTCAGCGCAAGCTGCTGACCACCCACCTCAAAAACATCCACTGGATGCAAAACCCCGGCGGAATGCACAACCTCGGCCTGTGCAGCTGGCAGCATATCGTCGAAGGAGACGGTGCGGTCTTTTTTGCGGAGCTGCATGAGGCAGTGATTCTTGGCCACGACGTGCAGCCACGGGCGGAACTGCCGGATTTCCTGCGTTTTGACCTTTTCAACCAACGTTTCGAAAATGGCCATCACGGCGTCTTCGGCCTTGGTTTTTTCTTTAAAAAATTTGAGGCAAACACCGTAAACTAGCTCCACGTAGCGCTCGAAAAGTACACCGAGCATTTCCAAATCACCATCCTGCTGGTACAGTTGCACCAGTTCTTCGTCCGATTTTTCCGTGGTTTTGCTGCGCAGAAATTTGAGCATTGATTAAACTGCCGGAAGGTAGGCTCCGGAAGGGCGAATATAGGGGGTGGCAACCAATGATTGCACCGGAATGGCACCTTGCGACATTTGGCGAGAGCCGCTCCCAACAATTTCGGCCTGTCCCATGTTTTTTTGCCGCAATGCCCAGCCGTGCAGGCAGGGTGTTTATCTTTGGCGATTCGTATTGAATTTTTACTCAAAAAAGGAAAATGGGCAACTTGTATATCACCGATGTGGTGAAGCATCTGTTGATTATAAATGTATTGGTCTATCTGGGGACACACTTGATGGGCGAACCAGACTTGAACACACAGCTACAGCTCATCAACGAAGCCAATGCTGACAATTTTGACGCATGGGGCAGGCTCAGGTTTGCGGTTTTTTACCCGTCTTCACCGTATTTTCATTCTTATCAGGTGGTCACTTACATGTTCATGCACGGCAACTTGACCCATATTTTTTTCAACATGTATGCGCTCTACATGTTCGGCACCGCAGTGGAATCGGTGTGGGGGCCTAAGCGTTTTTTGTTTTACTACCTGTTCACGGGGTTTGGGGCGCTGGCCTTGCAGATGATTGTACAGACCATTGAGTTCAAGTACTTCGGCGAGACGCCAAACGCTGGTAACGTGCCCATGCTGGGTGCTTCCGGTGCAGTTTTTGGCATATTGGCGGCTTACGGGATGCAGTTTCCAAATAGCGTACTGCAACTTTTGATTCCCCCGATAAGCATGAAGGCAAAATATTTTGTCCTTATCTATGCAGCCATTGAAATTGGGCTGGGCCTAAGTCCGTTCCAAACGGGCGTGGCGCATTTTGCACACGTGGGCGGGGCGTTGTTTGGCTTTTTGCTCATCATGTACTGGAGAAAACGGGGGGAGCGGCTTTACTAAGGATTGAATGGTTGAAGAATTGAGTGATTGAAAGCAATTTGCGCTAAAAATCAGCAATCAAGCATTTTCAACAGTCAAACAATCAAGCAAATACCAGTTATGTTCAGTTCGATTTGGCAAGACATCAAGAACCAGTTTAGCTACGGCAACATGTTGACCCGCATCATCTTGGTCAATATTGGCGGGTTTTTGTTGCTGCTCGTGGCTAAGCTGGCGTTGGGTGGCCTCAGCGACGGCAGCGTGTACGACACGTTCCTGCACTCGCTTACCGTTGGAGCCGACTGGAAACACAACCTGACGCACCCTTGGGTCTTCATCACGCACATGTTCTTGCACGAGGGCTTCTGGCACTTGTTGTGGAACATGCTTGGCCTCTACTGGTTTGGGCGCATCGTAGGAGACCTGCTCGGCGACCGTCGGGTGCTGCCCATCTATATCCTAAGCGGACTGGCTGGCGGACTGGCTTATTTCATCATGGCCAACGTGGCCAGCGGCCTTGGATTCGGTTCGTTTGCGCTGGGTGCGTCGGCGGCGTTCATGGGCATGTTGGTGGTGGCAGGCGTCACCGCCCCAGATTATATGATCACCCTGCTACTTTTAGGCGAGGTTCGCTTGAAGTTCATCGTGCTGTTTTTTTTGGTAATTGACCTCGTAACCATCTCCAACGGCTACAATTCTGGCGGCAGCTTTGGCCACTTAGGCGGTGCATTGATGGGATTCCTCATCGCCCAGCAACTGCGCAACGGCAACGACTGGACAGCCCCGATTGCACGGGCTTGGGATGGCATGACCTCGTTTTTTGAAAACCTATTTTCAAACAGAAGGCCCAAACCAAAAGTAGCCTACCGCAACCCCGACCTAAAAAAACAAACTGTGGGCAAACAGACTCGTAGCGCTGGTCGCCGCAGTGAGCCTACTTCCGACGACCTTTCCTACCAAGAACAACTGGATGCCATCCTCGATAAAATCAAGCTGACAGGCTACGACAGCCTTTCGGCCTCGGAAAAGGAGTTTTTGTTTAACGCAAGCAACAAGTAGCTGAACCAACCACTGTGAAACTGCTCGAAAACATCCTGCGCTGGACCAACCTGCTGCTGATTCTGGTGACACTGCTCGCCTACGTAGCACCGTGGATCAACCCGGCGAAGGCTTGGCATTTCACGTTTTTGGGGCTGGCTTACCCTTTTTTGCTCTTCGGCAATGTTTTCTTCGTCATTTTTTGGGGGCTTCGGCGTGACCGGTATGCTTTGTACACCATCGGCTGCATCTTGGCAGGATTGGGTTATTTCGGGAGCTTTTTTAGCATGAACCTTTCCGGCGGTGGGAAAAAATCGGATTCCGAAATTACCGTACTGACCTACAACATTTCCTCGCTTGGGGGCTATGCTTGGAGCAAACCAAGCAAAAAAGCCGAATTGAAAGAACAGTTCGTAGCGTTCAGCAACAGCATTGACATGCCAGACGTGCTCTGCATCCAAGAGGGCAAAGGCGAAAAATTGGTGGAGTTGATACGACAAACCTTCAACTACCAGCACCATTTTCAGTCGAAAAACACGGTTATTTTCAGCAGGTTCCCCATCCAAAAAAAGGATGTGATTGACTTCGGAAACACAGGCAACTCCTGCATTTGGGCAGATTTGAAGACACCAAAAGGTACTGTTCGGGTGTACAACGTTCACTTACAATCCAACAAGCTTGGGCAGACCGCCGACAAAATCGCCACCAAAGGCAAAATCAACGACAAGGAAACTTGGAGCGATATCGGGTTTGTCATGCGGCGCTACAAAAACGCCGTAGCCATCCGGGCATCGCAAGCGCAATTAGTCGCAAAACACATGGCCAAAAGCCCCCACGCCACCATCCTTTGTGGCGACCTGAACGATCCACCCGTTTCCTACGTCTACAAACTTTTGTCAAAAAATATGCAGGATAGCTTCTGTGAAAAGGGGTTTGGGTTCGGCTCCACGTTTGCAGGCAACCTGCCCTTCCTTCGCATTGACTACGTGCTTCCCAACGGGCATTTCAAAGTGACAGGCCACAAAGTGCTGCGCTCAAAACTCTCCGACCACTATCCCGTGCAGGTGTCGCTACGAAAAATCGCCAAGGCCACCAGTTAGTGTAGTCACTGGAAACGGGTATTTCTAAAGTCATTTCCGCTTAAATCTTATTTGGCAGCATTTACAAGAGCCTATTTTAAAATATGGCAAAATTTTTGCACTTAATTTTTAAACTTATTTGGTAGCTCTGCCTTGCCTTACAATAACAGATAGGCGGAAGTTTCTAAACAGTTTTTGCCAAGGGCATTAGCAGCCTGATGGCGACCATGAACAAAATACACCCATGAGCATAGCTACCTACCACCTGTGGCCAATGGCGGCGTTAATGCCCGTCAACGATGCCCGAACGGTTTTTCAGCCTAAATCCTACTGGCTGAAACCCTTTTTTCAATCCCACGTAATAAAACCTGTTTTTCAACTACCACAAGGAGGCTTTTTTGATGGCTATAGACTTTGCTCCCCGCAGCAGCTACGTGCATTGCAGGCAGCCAAGAAGTCTTTCGCCAAAACTGTAGGTGTTCGCTTTTTGGGCTGCCAGTCTTCGACAAAAACATGTTTTTACGCTCAGGAAAAAATCGAATTTGAAAGAGCGAGAAGTGTAAGAAGTTGCTATTCACCCTTTTTCAAAACTGGCATTTTGACAAGTTAGGAACAAGCAGCTCAGATGTCATAATTTTTAATTAATTACATCTATAAATTATTAAAAATTAGCATTTTACAAGCAACTACCGTTTCCTCGTGGAATCCTACCGTTTCGTAGATGGTTCGACACACTGGGAAATTTGTGCAATAAAGTCCGTTACCTTTAACCATCACTATTCAATAAAAACAGCTGGCTATGGGGCATTCCAATTTTAACGACCGTCAGGCCATTTTCAACCTGATTTTGAAGTATGAAGACATGCTTGAAAAAAATCAGGTGAAGTTTGCAAGCCACCAGTCCTACCACGCACTGGTAGATTACTACGAGCGTGAGTGCTTGCTTGAGCGGGCACTTGAGGTAGTGGACTTTGCCATCGCCCAGAATGGTTATGACGTCAGTTTCTTCCTTCGCAAAGCAGAGTTGTTGCTGGAGAAGAAAGAGGCCGTTCAAGCACTTTCATTGCTTGACCAAATAGATGGCAGATCGCCCGGCCTTTTGCGTGCCGCCATCTTCCGGGCCGAGGGCTTGGCCATGATTGGCTTGCACAGCCAAGGTCTTGCCCTACTCGATGGCCTGAAATACGACCTCTCTGGCAAGGACCTCAGCAAGGTCTTCGTTTGCGAAGCACTCATTTACGACAACCTGAAGGAGTATGAGCGTATGTTCTACGTGCTCAAGGCTGCATTGTCTGAAGACCCCACCAGCACAGAAGCCCTTTCAAGGATGTGGTACGTGGTAGAGTATGCCCGCAAACACGACGAGAGCATAACGCTACACGAGAAAATCGTGGAGGACGACCCCTACAACGCCCTTGCATGGTACAACCTTGGGGCGTCACAAGCATACCACTGCAACTACGAGGAAGCCATCGAAGCCTACGAGTTCGCCTATCTAGCCAAGGACGACTTTGAGTTTGCCTACCGAGAGTGCGCCGAGCTTTGCCTCCAGAACCGCAACTTCCAGAAGGCACTTGGCTGCTACCAAGATGTGCTGGAACGCTTCGAACCAGATGCCGACCTGTTTCTCAACATTGGTAAATGCTACGAAGAACTGGGCAATTATGTGGTGGCTCGTGACTTCTTCCAGCGTGCTGTGGAGTTCGATAACTTCTGTACTGAAGCGCATTATCATATCGGCCGGTGCCACGGCAAGCAGAAGGATTGGCAAAAGGCAGTGAGTGCTTTTCAGAAAGCAATCAAGTTGGAGCGCAAAAACGAAGACTATCTTTCGGCACTAGCAGAAGCTTATGCCAATACAGGCAACCTGAAAAAAGCACTCGACTTTTTCCATGAGGCGGCCGAAACCGCACCGGAACTGCCGGAGCACTGGGTCAACCTTGCTCAATTTTTGATGAAAAACCGCAGGTTTGACGAAGCCATCGAAGTGTTAGACGAGGCCGACGAAAATGCTTGGGGGCCAGAATTACTCTATTGCCGCAGTGCCTGTTTGTTTGAAATGGGCAACAAATCTGAGGCATTGCTCGTATTGGAAGAGGCCCTTTACGAAGACTTTGACGCACATACCACGCTTTTTCGATTGCTGCCTGTTCTAGAAAAAGACAAAGAAGTAAAAGCAGTGATTTCCATTTTCCAGCCCGAGTGATAGCTCACCCTATTCAGCAAAGGCTATTTAACTTACTGTACACATATATTTTGCTTCCAATCTAAGAGAGCGGAAGCATCTCACCCTGGTGGAGGAACGATGTCTGAGATTGAAAGGCATCGTTCTTTTTTTTGCGCAAACTCACCGGTATTTGCTAATGCAGGCACTTGGGCGCTTGTTTGGAATATTTTTTGGAGTACGCAGATAGCAAAGTTTTTACGGCCCCCGTTTCAAGAAACAATGATGAAAAAACATGTCTTCCCACTGTTGTTTTTAGTCCTCATCTTTTCCACTTCCTGCAACAAGACACCAGATAAGATTATCAGCATCAATCCCAATGAATTGACCGCCGAAGACCAGGTCAAAATCGGAGAGGCTTTCCAACTTGCATTGGAAAATAACCCTGATGATTTCAATACTTTGGACAGTTTGGACTTTCCAGATGCTAATGCCTACGTCTCAAGACTTTTCTACACCATGCTCAACACAGCACAGGTTCAGCACCGCCAAGACTTTGACTGGTCAGTGCATATTTTACACGACGATGAGGTGCGCACTGCTTTTTTCCTGCCGGGTGGCCATTTCTATGTTTATACTGGATTGTTGAAGTTCCTCGACTCGGAGAGTGAACTGCTTGGTGTCATCGGTCACGAGCTGTACTACGTTGACTCAGACCTGTTGGTGGATAGAATTCGTCAACAGTTTGGTGGTATCATGTTGGGTGATATTTTGCTGGAAAACGAGGTGCACGAACTGCCCAAGTACGCTGCTGCAATGCCCTACCTCGATTTTGAATCGGAAAAAGTAACCGAGGCAGACTCTTTCTCAGTTGAATTGATTTGCCCCTTCTTGTACGAGCCTTCGGGTCTGAAAAAAATCTTGGAAAAAGCAGGCCTTGAAGATAAAAAGCCACTGTGGCTGCAAGCCCGACCCGCCAAGCTCGAAACTCGCATTGAGCAACTGAATGAACTGACAACTGCTTGTGGCCTACCAGGCGTTTCAAACGAAGAAAATTACTTGAAATTCAAGTTGGAGTACCTTCCCTGAGCACCTTTTCAAAGCAGAAGGATTGAGAATGACAGTTGCCGTCACGGAACTGCTCTTGGAACAGGGCAGAAGGTCACTTTTTTTGCCAATGAACATCCAAAACGAAGCTAGATTTTTGGCAAAAAAAAAACCCTGTCAAACTACTTGACAGGGACAAAACAAAAAACAAACACTATGAACAAACACTAATCTTTTGGCGAATATTTGAGGCTGCGGAGGGTGAAAAAAGTCCCCCGATTTGGCCGGGGGCTACATAAAAAACAAAAACTATGAACAAACACTCACCCTATATTTTTCTAGTATTGAAAGCTCGATTGATAAACGGGACTTCCAATCCGTGGTTTCATCTTATTTTACTTTTTTAAAAATATTTTGGTGACGCTCAATGCCCTTTGACATGGGGTCAACCATAATTTATTTTTTTTTAAATTTGTCAAGAAGTGTGCCAATTATGCCGATTTTGCGGTGTATTTTTGAATACCCGACACGTACTTAGGCGGCAATTCTTAGGTTCTGGTACAAAACACAAGCTTTTTGAAAATAGAAATCGGAGCCTTTCATTAAAAATGTGACAGCACAAATTCCTCACAAACAACAAGAAAAACCAATAAATAAGCCCAAATCCGTTGAATTTCATGAAGCCCCAAATAATACACCATTGAACTCCTGTGACAATTGGCAGGCTGACGGGCAAGTGTAAAATCGAACACCCTATGTGCTAACTAACTAAAATCGGTATGCTCTCCCTCAAAGAAGCCTTTTCAAAAAACCATTGTCCTTTTAAAGACTTTTAAAGAAGGTAATCTTCTATCCATCACTTCTCACAAACTTTAATTCTAAAATTTGCAGTCATGAAGAAAATCATTCTTTTGCTCGCCGCTGTGGCTATTGTAGTCGGTTTCGTGCTAGTCCCAAAACTCAACTCCAACGGTGCTTCCAACGGCCTCGAAATTGGCCAGACGGCTCCCGACTTCAAGCTCAAAAATGTGGACGACCGCATGATTTCCCTCGCAGACGTGAAGGATGCGAGCGAAAAAGCGCCAAGGGGCTACATCGTCACATTTACCTGCAATACCTGTCCCTATGCCATCATGTACGAAGACCGCTTGATTGAACTCCACAACAAGTTTGCGCCAAAAGGCTGGCCTGTGGTTGCTATTCAGCCCAACGACACTGCGAAAAAACCTGGTGACGGTTTCGAGGAGATGAAAATACGGGCAAAGGAAAAGGGCTTCACATTTGTTTACCTCATTGACGAAGACCAGAAGGTGTACCCACAGTACGGCGCTACCAAAACACCTCACGTATTTCTAATCGACAACACCCGAAAGGTGCGCTACATCGGTGCCATTGACAACAACGCACAAGACGCTGAGGCGGCCACTCGCCATTATGTCGCTGAAGCCATCGAGGCCATCGAGGCAGGCAAAGAGCCTGACCCCAGCACCACAAAGGCCATTGGCTGCGGAATCAAAGCGAAATAAACCGCCTTCTCGTCCTCCGTCAAGGCACCAAACTCATTGGTGCCTTGACGGAAAGCCAAATCCTTCCACTTCGTTCCCCATCGACATCCAACACTTGTCAAAAAAATCCTCTACTCCACTTGTCAAGTTGGCAATGAACCAATGCCTACCCTAATTTTGTTCTTGGATATTATTTCCATCGCCCAAGAGGTGCCAAATCAAATACACCATGTATTTCGACCGTGCAAAAAGGAGGATTGTAGCTAATTCGGTTTTTCGAACCATCCGCAACATGCAGGAAGCGGGAGCTGTGCTGCTCGTGCGTGGGCCTGAGTTTCAGAAGGCAACTGCATCTCGGCTGCGCCGTGCTGCGAGGATACCCCGAATGATGTTCTGGGCATTTATGATGGAAAGCATCGAGACAAAAAACATGGTGCTTACCTTTGTGAAGCAGGGCAAGGGCCAATTGCTGCTTTCAAAGCAATATGAGCCACCCACCGAAGAAGAAATCCGGGTAGCAATGGAGCAGTTGAAGGATTTACCCAAATTCCTTCCGTTCTTTGTCTTCATCGCAGTACCAGTGCCTGGTGTAACTGAAAGTTACGTGCTGCTGGCCGTCTCGCTCGAAAAATGGATGGGTGAGAAATTTAGCTTGTTGCCCAGCCATTTCAGGGCTGTTTTCAAAAGCAAAAAAGACGAAGACAGTGAGCCAGAACTGCTCGACCCTGAGAATTCATAGCTTTTTCGTTTCAACAATCATCAATAAAACTCAACTATGAAAAAATTGCTGTTTTCTGCCCTGACTGTTCTCAGCCTAGGCTTGGCTGCTTGCGGCTCCGACCATCAACACGACCACGGAAACGCCGCTCCCGGAGAGGCCAAGACTCACGGTACAAGCAAGGAATACACCTCCGCCTATGTTTGCCCAATGCACTGCCCAGACAGTGGCAGCGACCAGCCTGGCACCTGCCCAGCATGCGGCATGGACTACGTAGCACAGTCAGAGCACGTCAAGGATGGCCACAATCACTGAATTGACAGCTAGGCAGTGAGCAGTGTCAGCACTTCATCTCCTGCCCGATGCTACAAGTTGCACCTGACGAAGCGAGGCTGGAAGTCAAGTACCTCCGGCCTCGCTTATTTCCACTAAAAACAAACATAAACATGCGCCAATACTTACTTTTTGCGCTACTGCTAGTGACTTCTGCTGGTTTTTCGCAATCAAAAAAACAACTCAAGCTAGAAGCCTTGGAACGCCAGCGCTTCGAGGCAATGACCACCAAAAACATAGCACTGCTTAAAGAAATGCTCTCCGACGACTTGACCTACCTCCACTCGAACGGCCTTCTGGAAGACAAGCAGCAACACCTCAACAACATCAGCACTGGCTACCTGACTTACAGCACCCTGCGGCCTGAAACGATGGCTGTGCGGGTACACGGCCGCTCGGCCATCGGCAATGGCATTGTTCACGTAACAGGTGTTGCAAACGGCAAACCCTTCGACATTCGGCTACGGTACACGGATGTTTACTTTAAGAAAAAAGGGAAATGGCAACTGGCGGCTTGGCAGTCACTGCGGCTGGAAGAAGGAAAAAAATAAGACCTCAGCCCTACTCCACACTAAAGCCCAAGGCTTTCAAATCCTCCCAGAACGCCGGGTAAGATTTGTCAACTACCCCCGGCTCTTCGATGCAGATTTCACCGAGCATCGCCAACGGCGCAAATGCCATTGCCATGCGGTGGTCTTCGTAGGTATTGAAGCTAGGCAAGCCTTCCACCACGGCCTTGCCCTCCAACATGAAATATTCCTTGTCCGATTTTTTGGAAAAACGAGGTGGCAGCTTCATCATGGCTACCTGAACCTTGTTCAGTTCGGTCTGAAGCGCAGCGATTCGGTCGGTCTCCTTAATGCGCAGCGTTTCAAGCCCAGTGAACAGGCCCTGAACGCCCAATGCACCACAGACGACGGCCAGTGTCTGCGCAACATCGGGACAAGGCAGGAAGTCCCACTCGAAAAATGGTTTTGCAGTATTTCCTGTTTTTTTGGTCAAATGGGCGGTATTACCCTCGAAGATAGTCTCCACGCCAAAAGCCCGCATCATTTCCACCAAAGCGGAATCGCCTTGCCAGCTTTCTTCGAAAAGGCCGTGGAGCCGCAGGTCGCACTGCTCCGAAAGCGCAGCGATGGCGTAATGGTAGGAGGCAGCCGACCAATCAGCCTCTACGGTGAACTCCCTCGGCTCGTATTTTCCAGCCCGCACATGTATCACATCGCCTTCCCACTCGTGGCCAACGCCGAAGTACGCCATCATGCGAAGTGTCATTTCGAGGTAAGGACGGGACACCAAGTTTCCTACCAATTCCAGTTCCAGGCCATTGGGCAAGGTAGGTGCAATCATCAACAGCGCCGAAAGGTACTGGCTGCTGGTATCGGCAGGAATGGCTATTCGGTTGTAAGCGTTCAGGCCGCTGTGTGGCCGCATTTGTAGCGGGGGGTAACCTTCTTTTTCGAGGTATTCGATGTTTGCCCCCAATTTGCGAAGCGCCTCCACCAGCAGGCCGATGGGACGCTGCTTCATGCGTTCGGTACCCGTGAGGGTACGGTTACGATTGGTGTTAGCGGCAAGGTAAGCGGTCAGAAAACGAAAGGTCGTACCTGCCGCACCAGCATCCAGCAAATCGGCATCGGAAGCCAGCAATTGCTGCATGAGCTGCGTGTCTCGAGATGTGGACAGGTTTTTAATCTCAAAATGTTCACCACACAATGCCCTGATTATCAGTGCCCTGTTACTGATGCTTTTGGAGCCGTCGAGACGAATATCGCCTTGGATGAGGCGGGTAGGATGGGTGAGTTTAAGTGCTTTTGTCACTATCGAGTAATTGCTCAAATTTTAATTTCCAATCTCAAAACCTCCCTGCTGCCTCGTGGTAAATCACTTCCAGTACCGTTTGTCCTACAGCCCGAAGCGCCCGCACATCAATGACGCTCAGGTCGTCCTTGTGGGTGTGCCAGTGGGCACCAAAGCCCGTTTGCGTATCGCCAGACTTTCCGATAATGTCAATCATCGGGATGCGGGCGATGGTGTTCACGAAGTAGTGGTCGTCGGTGACAGGCCCAGATTTGTCCTCCACGAAGTAGTTGGTGTAGCCAAGGTTTTGTGCCATTTTCCAGACCTTGTTCATCACATCGGGGGCGAAGTTCATGCTGACGCCTTCCTTGGTAAATCGAGCTCCTTTTGCACCCACCATGTCGAGCAGTATGCCGTATTTGGGCTTGTAGCCAGCAGGCACAAGATTGCGGCTCCAGTGCTGCGAACCGAGACACCAACTGTTGGGGTTGGGCGTGTCGTCGTTGTCGTCACCGTGGTCCTCGGCGTCGAAGAGCACGAAATCCACGCCCACCTCGGCGGGATTGGCTTGCAGTGCGCGTGCAATTTCGAGGAGCACGGCCACGCCGCTTCCACCGTCGTCGGCACCAAGTATGGGTTCCTTCTGGCGGTCGGTGCTGAGGGGCGAGTCGGCGATGTGGCGACTGTCCCAGTGGGCAGCAAGGCAGATGCGCTTGGCTGCTTCGGGCTTGTACTGCGCAATGATATTGACGCCATTGAGCTTCTTGCCCGTGTAGGCAGTGGCGGTGAAGGGTTGCTCCGTCACCTTCATGCCGTAGCCAGTGAACTTCCCGACGAGCCAATCCTTGCAGCGTTTGTGGGCATCGGTATTGGGCACACGGGGGCCAAATTCCACTTGTTTTGCCACAAAGGAAAAGGCAGAGTCACGTTCGAATTTGGGAACTGCCACGGGTTGGAGCGATGGCGCTGGGTCAGTGTTTTGCGGAGCGTCATCTTTGCAACCAAACGTTGCGAGCATCAGCCCCAACATCGCTGTAAGGCCGATATTTTTCAAAAATTTCATGCTTATTTATTGATGCTTTTTCTGGTAAGAAGTGGAAAAATGAGACAGAACAGCCCGCCAAAGACAAATGAAGCAGACAGGTTTCCGTACAAGAAAGCGTTTACTGGATCCTTTTCAAAATTGTCGCTTGCCAAGAATGCTTTGTGGTCTGGATTTATGTACTGGATATAAAAGTAGAGGATGAAGCTGCTGATGGGGATGTAAATCAAGGTCATTCGGGCAGCTGTCCAAAACCCTTCGCTCCAAGTCATGATGCCATTGTAGTCTTTGTCCCGCTTCTCTTTTGTCACCATAAAATAGGTGAACGCATAGGCCAAAATGCTAACCACAGTGCCGACCATTTGCCCTGTGGCAAACTTTTCAGCGGTAAAAAAGCCCAACGCTTTGGCAAGCAACAACCATAAAAAAATGATGGCAGTAACGATGGCAGCCCATTTAGTTTCTATTCTCATGTCATTTGTTTTTATAAAAACCCCTACTCCATTCTGGTGACTGTCTCCACAAACTCCAGCTTTTTAAGCGTCCGCATCACCAAGTTGAGTTGTTCCTTGTTGAGCACGAGCAGGCTGATTTTACCCTCGTAATACCCCTGGTCGCCGCCCTCGATGTGGAAGGAGCGGATATTGACGCCGAGGCCGCCGATTTCCTTCGTCAGTCGCTCAATGACGCCGATGCCCTCGTCCACACCCGTGATTTTGAGGTCTGCTACGAAGGTGGAGTCCATGTTGGCCACCCACTCGGCCTTCATCACCCGGTAGCCGTACTTGGCTAGCAAGTTGGTAGCGTTGGAGCAATTGGTGCGATGGATTTTCAGGCCCTCTTTTGCCGTCAGGAATGCGAAGATGTCGTCCCCCTGAACTGGGTTGCAGCAGTTGGCGAGCTTGTAGTGGTACAGCTCGGCAGGCTCGCCATTGACGAGGATTTTGGTCTTGGCCGAAATCTTGCCCTTGACAGCCTCCGGCTTCTTTTCTGGCTCGACGACGGGAGCCTCTTTCGTGATTTCAACTAGTTTTTGCTCCTTGACCTCGAAACTCTTGAAAGTGTCAATCAAGTCAATTTCCTCGGTGGCAATGGCAAAGTAAAGGTCGACATGCGAGTTGAGGTTGAAATACTTCACCAACGTCTCCACGCCCTGGTCGAAGTTCACCTTCATGTTGGACAGCTTGCGCTGCAACGCCTCCTTACCGAGTTCGCCTGTTTTGCGGCGCTCCTCCTTCATGGCGTTGCGGATCTTGGAGCGGGCCTTGCCCGTCACCACGATTTTCAGCCAGCTTTCGTTGGGCTTTTGGTTTTTGTCGGTGATGACCTCCACCTTGTCGCCCATATTGAGCTTGTAACCCATCGGCACGATGCGGTTGTTGACCTTCACGGCCCGGCAGCGATAGCCGATGTCGGTGTGGATATGGAAGGCAAAGTCGAGGGCAGTGGCACCTTTGGGCAGGTTGATCATATCGCCACGGGGCGTAACTACGAAAATCTCCTCGGAATACAGGTTGTTCTTAAAGTCGCTGACGAACTCCAGCGCATCGGAGTTGGGGTTCTCCATCAACTCCCGCACCTGGTCCAGCCATTTTTCATAAACATCAGGCTGGTTGTTGATGCCCTTGTACTTCCAGTGCGCAGCAAAGCCCCGCTCAGCGATCTCGTCCATGCGCTCGGAGCGTATCTGCACCTCCACGAATCGCCCTCCGGGGCCGATAACTGTGGTGTGCAGCGACTCGTAGCCGTTCGATTTGGGCACCGTTACCCAGTCCTTCAAGCGTTCGGGAATGGGTTTGTAAATGTCCGTGACGATGGAATAAGCCGTCCAGCAGATGGTTTTTTCCCGCTTGCGGTCTACGTCGAGCACGACACGTACGGCGAAGATGTCGTACACCTGTTCGAACGGCGTGTCCTTTGACTTGATTTTGTTGTAAATGGACGACACGGATTTTGCCCGCCCAAAACAGCGATATTTCATGCCTGCCTCGTCCAATTCCTCCCGGATGGGAGCGAGGAACTTCTCAATGTACTCCTCTCGCTCGTCTTCAGTGGCGTTCAGTTTCTGGTTGATTTCCTCGAAAGTTTCCGGCTCCATGATTTTCAGGCAGAGGTCCTGAAACTCAGAGCGGATGTTGTAGAGACCAAGGCGGTGGGCCAGCGGAGCATAGATGTAGCTGGTTTCCGCAGCTATTTTCAGCTGTTTATGGCGGGGCATGGAGCCGAGGGTGCGCATGTTGTGCATCCGGTCGGCCATTTTGATGAGCACCACCCGCACGTCAATCACCAACGTGCTGATGACCTTGCGGAAGTTCTCCGCCTGTGGGCTTTCAGAGGTGGCCGTACCATCGAGTTTGGTGAGGCCATCCACGATGAGGGCAACCTTTTCACCAAATTCCACCTTGATTTGCTCCAAAGTGTAGTCCGTGTCCTCCACCACATCGTGCAGCAGGGCGCAGACAGCAGCGGTGGGCCCCAACCCAATTTCTTCGATGCAAATAATGGCCACTTCGATGGGGTGCGTGATGTACGGCTCGCCAGACTTCCGGCGCTGCTTGGAGTGCGCTTCGGCGGCCAACTCAAATGCATGGCGCACTTGTTCCTTATCCTCCTTCTCCATATTGCCCAACGAGCGCAAAAGCCGCCGGTACGCACTGTGTATCAGTGCGTGGTCATCTTGGCTAAGTTCTGCGACGAGTGGTGGTGGCATAAAATGCTGCGTAATTGTTGTGGTTCGAATGGAGGGCATAGCTTTGAAAACAGCCGTTTTCAAATTTAGCCCAACCAAGCAATCAGTCGCCAAAATAAAATTTGGCATGAACTACAAAGATAATGATGGTTTGGAATAAAGTGAAATGAGCATCGAAAAGGGGTAATTTCTCATATAAAAAAGGTTGCTCAAGTAGCTTTTCATCCGCTTGCTCCTTGGGAACACCGTACGTCAACTTTATTCAACTGGTAAAATATCGCTATTTTTGACCGCTACTTTTCTCCGCCATCAAACCAAACCTCGCCCTACCACGTAGAACCTTTTTTGAGACTTTAGACATCAGACCATAGACAGTGGAAAGTCGCAGGTCACCGTCTAACGTCTATTGTCTAATGTCCATCATCTCAAAAACATGAAAGTTCTCAAGTTTGGAGGCAGTTCCGTAGGCACACCATCGCGCATCAAGGGCCTCATCGAAATCCTCAAATCGTACTACACCCGTGGCGACCATTTCACCGTCGTCTTTTCAGCCTTCAGTGGCGTGACGGACAGCCTGCTCGACATGAGCGGCCGTGCCGCAGCTGGCGATGAAAGCTGGCGGGCATCCTTCGATGCGTTTGCGAAGCGCCACCAAGACGCCATCGCCGAACTGGTCAGCGGCACGGAGCGGGAGCAAATCGCCAAGGAAATGGAACGCAGCCACCAGTCGCTGGCTAACATGCTCAGTGGCGTCTTCCTCGTGCGGGAAGCATCGCCCCGCACGATGGATTACGTGGTGAGTTTCGGGGAGCGAAGTTCCGCATTCATCATCGCAGCGGCCATGCGGCAGGCGGGCATCCCAGCGGCGTTCCTCGATGCCCGTAAGGTCATCAAGACCAACGATGCCTTCCAAAATGCCAAGGTGGACTTTACCGTCACCTATCCGCTCATCAAGGAATATTACGCCCAACATCCTGATATTCAAGTGGTTACGGGCTTCATCGGCTCCACGCCGGAGGGTCTCACGACCACGCTCGGACGGGGCGGGTCGGACTACACCGCTGCCATCATCGCCGCTGGGCTGGATGCTGCGAGCATCGAAATCTGGACGGACGTGGACGGTGTGCTAACCGCCGACCCCCGCAAGGTGAAAAAAGCCTTCACCATCCCGAAAATGACCTACGCCGAGGCAATGGAAATGTCGCATTTTGGGGCGAAGGTCATCTACCCACCGACGCTGCAACCGGCGCTGCAAAAACGCATCCCGCTCTACATCAAAAACACCTTCAACTCTGGCTTCGAGGGCACCTACATCACCGAGCAGCGTGACCCCAGCGGCCATGCCGTCACGGGCATTTCGAGCATCAACAAAGTGGCGATGCTCACCTTGCAGGGCGGCGGCATGTTCGGTGTGCCGGGCATCGCTGGGCGCTTATTCGGTAGCTTGGCCGGTGCTGGCATCAGCGTGATTTTGATTACGCAGGGGTCGTCGGAACACAGCATCACCTTCGCCATTCCACCGGAGGTGGCCAACAAGGCCAAGCAGCAGGTGGAAGCAGAATTTGAGTATGAAATAGAAAAAGGACTGGTCGAGCCGCTGAAAATCGAGGAAAACCTGAGCGTCATCGCCATCATCGGGGAGAACATGCGCTACCGCCCCGGCATCGCTGGCCGGATGTTCCAGGCGCTGGGCAAGAACGGCGTGAACGTGGTGGCCATCGCCCAAGGCTCGTCGGAGCTGAACATCTCCGTCGTGGTAGCCGCTGCCGACGAGGGCAAGGCCATGAACGCCCTGCACGAGGCGTTTTTCCTCTCCGACACCAAGGAACTGCACTTGTTCATGGTCGGCGTCGGGTTGATTGGCTCCACGCTCATCGAGCAAATCAGGGAGCAGGCCGCATTTTTGAAGGAAAAAAGAAGCTTGGAACTCAAAATCGTTGGGCTTTGCAACAGCAAAACGATGGTTTTTGATGAAAACGGCATTGACCTCGCCAACTGGAAAGCAGTTTTGGCCGCATCCGGCGAAAGCTTGAACTTGGCCACTTTCGTGGAACGGATGAGGGGCCTGAACCTGAGCAATTCCATTTTCGTGGACAACACGGCCAGCGAGGAGGTACCCCGTTTTTACGAAACCATCCTCGAAAGCAGCATCTCCATTTCCACGCCGAACAAAATCGCTACCTCAAGTTCGTACCTGCAATACCAGCGTTTGAAGGGGATTGCTGCCCGCCGTGACGTACCTTTTTTGTACGAAACGAACGTGGGAGCCGGCCTTCCGGTCATCGGGACGCTCGAAGACTTGATTACCAGCGGCGACCGTATCATCAAAATCGAAGGGGTGCTTTCCGGCACGATGTCGTTCATTTTCAACAATTTCAAAACCGGGGACAGATTCAGCGCCATCGTGCGGGAGGCCAAGCGGCTCGGCTACACCGAACCCGACCCCCGTGACGACCTCGGCGGGGCCGACGTGCGCCGCAAGCTGCTCATCCTCGCACGGGAAACGGGCCTGCCGCTCGAAGCCACCGATGTGCAAATCGAAAGCATTTTGCCGAAGGCGGCACAGGATGCGCCCAACGTGGACGCCTTTTTTGCGGAACTGGAAAAAGCGAACGCCCATTTTGAGAAAATGGCCGCAGATGCCGCTGCCGAAGGCAAAGCCCTGCGCATGATCGCCAGCCTCGACGGCAACATCGCCACCATCGGCCTGCGGGCAGTGGATGCCTCGCACCCGTTCTACTCGCTCAGCGGCTCGGATAATATGATTGTGTTCACCACCGAGCGCTACAAAGATCGCCCCCTCGTGGTGCGTGGCCCTGGCGCTGGCGCTGCGGTGACGGCGGCGGGGGTGTTTGCGGAGGTGGTGCGGATTGGGAGTTATTTGGGGTATTGAGGATTTACGACTGACGATTTACGATTGGGGGACTGCCTTGACTCGGCAATCGCAGCTTTGCCAGATAATTCGTAGGTTTGCCAATAAAACCAGCACTAATGGCCGAAGAATTTGCCAATAAAATAAAGCGCCTCGAACTCGAAAACTTCACCTGCTTCGGCAAGGTGGCAATGGATTTTTCGCCGGGCATCAACGTCATCATCGGGGAGAACGGGACGGGGAAGACGCATTTGTTGAAGGTGTTGTACACATTAGCATTGGGAGGTGGAACTTTTAGGTATCCCGCTGATTCGAGTGATTATCAAGACTATTTAGATGGAATATTTAGTGAAATTTTCAAAGTAGATAGCTTTGAAGACTTGGTGAAATCCTCATCTGAGAATGAAGGTTTTATTGTCAAAGTGGAAACGTCAATTAGAACTACTAAAGTTGGTGAACGGAAACCAATTCACGTTAAATATCCTCTTTTCATCCCTGTTTTAGAAATGTTGTCATGGTTTAAGGGGTTTATTTCTGCCTTTGAAAACCGAGAAAGTTATATTGATGACACCTACTACTATCTCGCAAAGGCAATTGCCCCATTATCGTTGAAAGGAGAGGCATTGGAAGAACAAAAACCACTCCTGAAACAGCTAGAAGAAGCAATTAAGGCTAAGGTTATCAGGAGGGGTGATGATTTCTTTCTTGCCTTTATTGACGAACAACAAGAACATCCCTCTCATCTTGTCGCTACAGGCATCAACAAACTAGCCCAACTCATCTACCTCATCATGAATGGCTCGCTCACCAAGGGCACCATCTTATTCTGGGACGAGCCAGAAGCAAACCTGAACCCGAAGTACATCCTCGTCGTGTCGAAGTTCCTGCAAACACTGGCGAAGGCGGGCTGCCAAATCTTTGTAGCCACACATGACTACCTGCTTCCTTATGATTTGTCGCTATCGAAAGAATACCAAGAGGTGGAAGGGCAGGTTCCAGACATGAAATTCTTTTCCTTGTTCAAGGGCGAAAACGGCACCGAAGTGGAAGAGGGTGCAACCATGCCCGACCTGCACCACGACCCCATCCATGAGGGACTATCTCAGCACAACAACCGGGAAGATGTCCTTTTCAGAAAATCACTCAACCAACAGGCATGACCTTTCCCCCAGAAAGCGACCTCATCTTTGATTTCAGTGATGCCCACTGGACTCATCTGATGTCCTTTGACAAAACGAAAGACTATCAAAATGCACAGGAGGCACTGCCCGGAACGAAAGGCGTTGATTTCACAGGCGTTTTAGATGGCAACGCTCTCGTATTTATGGAGGTGAAAAATTTTAGAGGATATCGCATTGAGACCAAGCCGAGGATAGAAGGTGGTGACGACCCGGTCTGGCTGGAGGCTGCACAAAAAATGCGGGATGCAGTGTCAGTGACTGTGGGAAGTGCCAGAAATTCTACCCATTTGAGAGAAACTTGGCAGCGTTACCTCGAATTTTTTAGCAACGAAAATAAGTTCATCCATTTTGTTTTGTGGCTTGAACAGGATTTGCCACCGACAGAATTTAAGGCTAAACAAAAATGGGAAAAAACAGAGCTCCAACTACGGCGTGATTTGAAAAAAAGCCTTCGATGGTTGACAACCAGAGTTGATGTTGCCAATACCTACAACAACCCCTTCCCCCAAGCCCTCACCGTCAGTTACCTCTAGTCCGCCCCACCCACAATTCATCCCCCACATTCCACAATTCATCGGAAACCGCTCGTACTGCTCACACACTGCCCCCACCTTTGCATCCGTATCGCACGAAAGGGCGAGTCGCCAGTCACCATTTTGAAGGAAATCACATGGAATGATGATTGTTCGGCAGCCCAACACCGGCGAAACTTTGCACCCGAATTCATTAAACAATTTACATCAACTTTTGCGTCATGAAAATCACCCGACTTCTCACATCAACTTTTGCATTGCTGCTTTTTGCAGCGTTGGGCTTTGCCCAAAGCCCTACCCAAACCATCCGAGGCAGCGTCCACGACCAACAATCGGAAGTGCCGCTCATCGGCGTCACGGTAGAGCTGCTGGATGCAGCAGCGGTGACTGGCACGGTCACTGAACCTGACGGCTCTTTTTCCATCGAAAACGTGCCGGTGGGTAGGCAAACCTTGCGTTTCAGCTACATCGGCTACGAGGGCGTCACTATCCCGAACGTCGTCGTCACGGCAGGCAAGGAAGTGTTTTTGGAAGTAAAAATGGCTGAGTCGTTCACCCAACTGAACGAGGTCGTCGTGACGGCCCAAGTGGACAAGGACAAGGCGGGCAACGAGTTGGCCACGGTCAGCGCCCGGCAGTTCTCGCTGGAGGAGGTCACCCGCTACTCCGGTGCCCGAAACGACGCCTCCCGCATGGCCGCCAACTTCGCCGGGGTCAACATCAGCGACGATAGCCGCAACGACATCGTGGTACGGGGCAACTCCCCGACTGGCCTGCTTTGGCGCATCGAAGGCGTGGCCATCCCGAACCCCAACCACTACTCTACCCTCGGCAGCACGGGCGGCCCGGTGAGTGCATTGAACACGAACCTGTTGAAAAACAGCGACTTCCTCACATCGGCATTCCCCTCCGAATACGGCAACGCCCTCTCCGGCGTGTTCGACATCCAATTGCGGAGCGGCAACAAAGAAAACCACGAGTACACGGCGCAATTGGCAATGTTCAGCGGCTTGGAAGCGATGGCCGAGGGCCCCATCAACCGGGAAAAAGGCAGTTCGTACCTCGTGAGCTACCGCCACTCGTTTGCGGAGCTGGCCACCGAAGCAGGCATGAACATCGGCACGACGGCCACGCCGAAGTACAAAGACCTGTCGTTCAAAGTGGATTTACCCAAAACCAAGTTTGGCAATTTTAGCCTGTTCGGCATTGGCGGTCTCAGCACGATTGACTTCATCGGCAGCGACCTTTCGGAGGAAGATTTTTACGGCGAAACCGACCAAAACAGCTTCGTGACCTCACAGGTGGGCATCTTCGGACTAAACCACCGCCTGCTGCTCAACGAGACGACCTATCTCCGCACGACCATCGCCGCTTCCAACACAGCCAATACTTACAAGGAGGAAAAAGTACTGGAGGATACTAGCATCCGTCGGCACTTGGAGGTGGACGACGCCGTGAACCGCTACACGGTTTCCAGTTTTTTGAACAAAAAATTCAGCGCACGGCACACGTTCCGCACAGGCGTGATTGGCGAGATTTTCAACGTAGAAAACAGCGTGCGTGACCGGGAGGCTCGACCCGACTGGGTGACGCTCCGAGACTTCGACGGCAACCTCGGCCTGCTGCAAGCCTACGCACAGTCGCAGTACCGCCTGAGCGAAAAGCTGACGCTGAACACTGGTCTGCACGGGCAGTACTTGACCTTCAACGAAACTTGGGCAGTGGAGCCTCGCCTTGCCGTCAACTTTCACCTGACCCCGAACCAAACCATCAACCTCGGTTATGGCCTGCACAACCAGATGCAGCCACTGCCGATGTACTTCCTGCAAGTGCCACAGACCGATGGCAGCTACATCCGCACGAACGAAAACCTAGAATTTACCCGCAGCCACCAATTCGTGCTGGGCTACGACGTGAAAGTGGGCGGCGACTGGCGCATCAAGGCCGAAACCTACTACCAAGACCTCGGCAATGTGCCCGTGGAGAGTGTGCCCGGCAGCTTTTCGATGCTGAACGCTGGTGCTGACTTTGCCTTCCCGGAGGAGCACTTCCTCGTGAACGAAGGCACCGGCAAGAACTACGGCGCAGAGCTGACGGTGGAGAAGTTTTTTAGCAAGGGCTACTACGTGCTGATGACGGGCTCGGTGTTTGACAGCAAGTACGAGGGCAGCGATGGCGTGGAGCGCAACACCGCCTTCAACAACAAGTACACCTTCAATTTCTTGGCAGGCAAAGAGGTGAAAATTGGAAAGGACAAGCGCAATGCCCTGACTTTTGACACCAAGTTCACGATGGCAGGCGGGCGCTACTACACCCCGATTGACTTGGAGGCAAGCATTGCCGAAGGCAAGCAGGTTTTCCAAGAAGACAAGGCGTACAGCGAGCGAATTGACCCGTACCTGCGCTGGGACGTGAAGTTCGGCTACCGCCTGAACAGCAAAAAACGCAAGCTGTCACAACAGTTTTTCCTCGACTTCCAGAACGTGACGAACCACGAGAACGTGTTCACTTACCGCTTCAACCGCCAGAAAGGCGAGGTGCAGCAGGTGAACCAGATTGGGTTCTTTCCAGACCTGCTTTGGAGGGTTCAGTTTTGAAAAAATTTGAGCGACAAACATGAGGCGTCCCGATTTTTCGATACTCACCATGCTTTAAAAAGGGCAAACGGCGGCGGCATCTTCGATGCCGCCGCCGTTTGTTTTGTGGGGGGTGACATTGCAGCCAGCCCAAAATCCGGGATGCCTCATGTTTATTGCTTGTAGTCGAAGCAGTAAATTTTGGCGGAACCACCCGCCCCTTCATTGGCGATGAAAAGCGTTCCGTCAGCGTCAAAACAGATGCCCTCTGGCTGGGCGTGGGTGCTTTTTTTCAGCTTTTCAAAATGCAGGACTTTCCCAGTTTGGTCAAGCACGAGCAGCATATTGCCTTTGGCCGAGGTGATGAAAACATCCCCAGAAAAAGGGTGAATGGCAATGCCAGAAGGGCCAAAGTTCAAGTTGCTGTCATCGGACGACAGCAGCTTTTCCTTTTTTTTATCGGCATCTTTTTCGCCGCTGCTTTCCAAGAACTCCCGCAGATTGGCTAAGGTTATCAAGAAAACCGGTGACTCGCCAACCGTTTTATTGGCGAGGTCGAAGGCGTAAATGGCCCTGTTCGGGGAGTCCCCATCCACGCCCTTGCCCTTGCAGCCGAGCAGCAGTCGGTTGTTTTTGGCATCGAAGGCAATGCCCTCCACGTCGTTTTCGCTGGTCAAAAACGACTTGTACTTCTCCACCACTGGGTTTTGCTCCGCAAAATTCTTGATTTGGTAGAGCGTTCCGCTGCTCTTCACTACCCAAGCATCGTTGCCAACTATTTCCACGCCCTCGAAGTCGCCTGATTCCCGAAAGGGCACCCTAGAACGGATTTCCCCCGTTTTTTTGTCCAATAAAAAGACAATGCCAGCTTCGTCGTTGACGGCGGCAAGCATCTTGCCATCAGCGGTGAGACTGAGGCCAGAGATTTCCTTGACCTCGTCGGGCATTTCAAAAGTCACATCGGGTTGGTCGAGGTGGTAGGGGAACGTCGGGTGTTCGGAGCGGAAGGGTTGGGTTAGCCAGTTGACGAACGAAAACCAACCGGAAAACAAACTGAGCACCAAGAGTTGTGGCATATGTGTGAATTTTTTTGGTTGACAAAGATTGATTGGTGTTGAGGGGTTGAAGTTGATAGTCGGGAATTTGCCAGCAAAACTACAGCATCGAGGGACTAGAATGTTGCCGATTCGATGCTTACGTCTTCAAAACGCTGATTTTCAATATTTTACGACCAGACCTGCACAAAGAAAAAAGCCGCATCGTCTGATGCGGCTGCCATAACAAATTATAATCTCATGAAATAAACGAAAATCTTTCGGGTTTGGGGTGTTTGCTTTTACAACCAAGAAAATCTTTCGGAAGTTTACAGCAAGAGGTCGGAAATGGTCGGGCTGCATACTTTCTAACAGCTTTTTAACAAATAGAAAAACATGAAGGGCATTGCCAAGGCGGAAATCGTGAAGGTGCAGGGGCAGCAGCGCAGCCACTTGCAGGACTTCGTAGTGGTCGAGGAGCCGCTCGAAATACGGCTGGGCTTCCTCAAGAACGGTGTTCGCCAACAGAAAAGCATCTCCGTGACCATGCGCACGCCCGGCCACGACGAAGAACTGGCCCTGGGCTTCCTCTTCACCGAAGGCATCATCGGCAGTGCAGCGCAGGTGGCGGGGTTCAGCCGACCGCCCGTGCGCTGGAAGCAGGCCAAGGAAAACGTGCTCGTGGTCGAACTCGCTGATGGCGTGTCAGTGGACTTTGGGCGATTGGAGCGGCATTTCTACACCAGTTCTTCCTGCGGCGTTTGCGGCAAGGCGAGCATCGAAGCGGTGCGGGTGCAGGGGCGGTTCGAGTTGCCGGAACCTGCACCAATGTTCCAAGTTGAGGTGCTGCACGCACTGCCGGGACTGCTGGCCAGCCGACAGTCCATCTTCGACTGCACGGGCGGACTGCACGGTGCGGCCCTCTTCGACGCAACTGGCCAGCTACTGCTTTCCCGTGAGGACGTAGGTCGCCACAACGCCCTCGATAAGCTCATCGGTACAGCCCTGCAACAGGGCATATTGCCACTTTCCAATTCACTGGTGCTGGTGAGCGGGCGGGCGGGCTTCGAGTTGGTGCAGAAATCGGTGCTGGCGGGCGCAGCGGCATTGGCCGCAGTGGGCGCTCCCACCAGCCTGTCGGTGGAGCTGGCCGAAGAGGCTGGCATGACGCTGGTGGGGTTCCTTCGGAACGGTCAGTTCAACATCTACGCCTGCCCTGAGCGGATTTATCAACAGCAGAAAGCTGGCAAATGAAAGCAGTGCAGCATTCGATGGTGAACTAATCTGCTTTTCATCATAAAAAAGCCTATTTTTGCCGTCCTTTTAAAATAAACTTATTTCATCACCTTTTAAAAATACCTGACAATGGGCAGAGGAGACAAAAGAACCACCAAAGGCAAAATCTGGAGAGGTTCGTACGGTAAAACCCGCAACAAGAAGACGAACGGCTCAGCACAGCCTAAGAAATTGGAAGTCAAGAAAAACGGTTGATGACAGCAGGCTGGTTGTTGGCCGCTCCGCAACGTGGAGGTTCAACAACCAGCCGCCATCATCGTTCGGCATGTTTACGGTAAGCTAATTACAAGCGACATGAAAATCCGAATGTCCAGCAACTCCATCCGGTTGCGTCTCTCGCAGTCGGAAGTCACGAAGTTCCTCGAACGTGGTGAGGTACGTGACCAAGTGAACTTCGGCGCCAACGCAACACTCGACTTTGGGTTGATGCGTAGCGATGCTGCCGAAATTTCCGCCAATTTCTCCAACAACTGCATCACTGTGCTGGTGCCCACCGACATGGCCAACACTTGGGCCAATTCCGAGCAGGAAGTCGGGCTGGAGCACCTCAGCCGCTTCACTGGCGATGGCGGTTCGCTCCGCATCCTCATCGAGAAGGATTTCAAATGCCTTGCCAGCCGACCGGGCGAGGACGAGAGCGACAATTTTCCGAATCCAAATTTGAGCTGTTAAGGGTTTTCACCCCGGATTTTGTGGAACATGCGAATTCAAAAAGTGGGTTTTCGGCGGGTTTGCGCTGCAAACCCGCCCAAAACCCACAAACAAAAACGGCGGCGGCCACAAAAATGCCCCCGCCCGTATTGTTTTTGTGGGCAAATCA
>CAYTZS010000039.1:0-32592 GCA_964442355.1 uncultured Saprospiraceae bacterium
GGGTGAGCATAATTATTTTGGCCATTGAATCTTCTTGCGACGATACAGCCGCTGCTGTGCTGCGTGACGGTGAAATCTTGAGCAACGTAGTTGCTAGCCAAGACGTACACCGCCAGTACGGGGGGGTGGTGCCGGAGGTTGCTTCCCGTGCACATCAAGAGAACATCGTGCCCGTGGTGGATTTAGCGCTCCGAAAAGCGGGTATCAGCAAGGAGTCGCTGAGCGCTGTGGCCTTCACCAAAGGCCCAGGGCTTATCGGCTCGCTCATCGTGGGCGCCTCCTTTGCCAAGGCAATGGCGCTCAGCCTTGACATACCGCTGCTGGAAGTCCATCACATGCAGGCCCACGTGCTCGCCCATTTTGCCGAAGACCCAAAGCCGGCCCTGCCTTTCCTCTGCCTCACGGTCTCCGGTGGCCATACCCAGATTGTTTTGGTGAAAAACCACTTGGAAATGCAAGTACTTGGCGAAACGCTAGATGATGCTGCTGGCGAAGCATTTGACAAAACAGGCAAAATGCTCGGGCTGGATTATCCGGCTGGCCCTATCATCGACAAACTGGCACAGCGTGGTCAGCCCATTTTCCAGTTCCCGGAGCCGCAAGTACTTGGTCTCAACTTCAGCTTCAGCGGACTGAAAACTTCTATACTCAATTTTGTGAAAGGAAAAACCAAAGAAGACCCCAACTTTGTCAGTGCCAACTTGCCCGATATTTGTGCTTCGGTACAGCACCGCATCGTTCAAATACTCCTGAAAAAACTCCGCTTGGCGGCTCAACAAACGGGCATCCGTGAAATTGCCATCGCTGGGGGCGTATCCGCCAATTCCGGCCTGCGATCGGGCATTGAAGAATTGGGAAAAAAAGAAGGTTGGAACACGTACATCCCTAGCTTCGAGTTCTGTACGGACAATGCTGCTATGATAGCCGTCACTGGCTATTACAAGTACTTAGATGGTGATTTCGCCGGGCAAGACGCTGCCCCGGTGGCAAGGGCTGAGATGGGTTTTGGGAAATAGGTATTGGGCATTTTTTCACTAAAATACCCAATACCAAAGTACCGAATTCTTATTCCAGAATCCGCTTTTTCATTTTCTCAAACTCCTCCTCGGTGATGATACCACCAGCCTTCAGCTCGCCCAGTTCTTTCAATCGGGTGATGATGTCAGCATCTGAGACAGGTTTCGCAGCAGTAGTTGTCATTGAATCTGGCACAAACTCCGATTCGGCAGGAGCTTCGGAAGTAGCCACTGTTTCTTCGGCCTTCTGTTTGGCCTCCCGCTGCTTGCGCAACTCTTCGGCCACTTTCTTTCCTTTCTCAAACTGCTCCTTGTAAAGTTTCTTCAAGCGGTCAGCATCAAAATCGAGGATGGTACCGCCTGTGTCAAAATGCGTCTTGAACACCTGACCCAATGCATAGGTAGATGCACCAGCCATAATCGCATTGGCCACAGAGCCAACCACAGAGCCAACCACCGGAATCATCTTGGCCAGGCTGCCAGCTCCAATTCTTGCAAGCGTGGAAGCAGTGAGTGAACTCACGATGGCCTTGCCTTGCGTTTCGTTGAAGTCCATGTCATAGACCTTGCAGAGCTGGCGAATCATATCCAGTTGCGAGGCGCTAACGGCCAGCACGTCGGCAACTGGCACGGGGATGGCCCCAGCGCCCATGCTGAACAGTACGTGGTTGCGCACAATCGTTTCGGCGTGTTTTTCACGCTCTTTTTTTACGTCTTTGAAGTCGTTCATGACCTTTGTTTTTAGCCCTTCGGCTGCTGATTTTATGAAATCTTCCATTTTCAAAAGTTAAAATTGAGAAAAACTACCCAAGTCTAGCCCGGTATTTTCACCACAACAGTTTTTCTTCGACGTGGAAGGCCGTTTTACCGACTTTTGAAATCAAGCATAGTCTACACTGGCACACTCGGCGTTGCGCCGTGTCTTTTGTTTTTCTTCTTTTTTTCTTGCTCCGCAATGATGGCCAAATGCTCCTCCGGCGCAATCGGAGCAAAGCGCTCCATGGCCAGCGTAGCCGTCACTGCTCCCAGCATAGTGGCGATGACTGCACCAACGACTGGCACATACATGAATAAATGTGCCACCAAACCAGTGGCCACCGCCACGCCTACTGCCGCTCGGCGGGTACGCTTCTCACTGCCAGATACATTCAGGTCGAAGCACTCGTGGTAATTGTCAATCATGGCAAAACCGAGGAAATAGCACTGGATGAGGAAGCCAGTTGGTTTTTCCAGCCAGTTGAAGCCCACGATGCCAAGTGCCAAATCCACCACCAAGAACCGGGTGATAGTTTCAAGCACCCAAGCCAAAATGGTGACTTTGAAAATGCGGATTTCTGCATCAACAAAGGCTTTTGTCGTCAATTCGGGCTTGCGTCCAATTCGGATTTCGAGCGTTTTCTGAATGAAATAGAAAACGACCAGCTCCAGCACTATCATGACGAGGTACTTGCGACTGCCCTCCATGGCCCACGACAGTTTTTCAAAGGAAAAAGTGCTGACCAAACTCATCGTGATGGGTTGCTGGCTGCTGCGAACCTGCTCGACGGCATGATAAAACTCCCGGAAAAATTGGTAGCTGAGCAATGCGCCAGCGATGGCCATTGCCCAAACTATCCAACCAAGTCGTTTCAAGCCCCGCCACGGCTTGTGTTCACGAATGAACTCGTAAGCTGATTTGTGCAGGAACAATGTGACTGTTAACTGATGTAGGTAGTCGAAGGCTTTCTCCAACGAACTGGATTGTCCAACCGTGGGTTCCGTTTGCGGCATGAGCAGCTGTTTTAGATGGTTTGAAGCGAAGACAAATTTCGAAAAAAGCATTTGCCCAACAAAAGAAAAAAGGCACCCCACAAGGTAATCGCCTCAATTTCCTGCATGACAGGATAGTATTATGTGCGGGTTTATTTTATTGGTTCTCGCTGGAAGTTGAAGTTGAGGGGCCGCCAGTGTTGACCCAGTCGTCATCTTGCTCGGCGATGGTTTCTGCCATTTTTTCGAGGTTCTTGAGTACTTCTGGTGCCCCATAATAATCCTTGATGGTTTTGTTGACCACTCCGTTGTTGTAAGTTATCCAAGTGGTAGGCAGGTCAGTGACTTGGGCAGTGTACTCATCTTGAAACTGTGCAAAATTACTGGCCTCAAAAGCTGCAAAAAGCGAATTGGTGGCTTCGGGTGTGAGCTTGCGGGTCCAATCACCCTGCTTGGCTACGTTTCGAGTGCCTTTGAACGTGGCATTGCCCTTGCCGTCCACTCGGAAGCTGTAAACTGGGCAAACACCGAAGCATGGGTCTTTTTTAAGCTCAATGAAAATGGACTCCTCAAATTTATAGGGGTCACATGCAGCGAACAGGGCGACAACCGCCAGCAGGAAAATGAATCTTTTCATGGAAAATATTTTTTAGTGGTTGAAAATCAGCGAATTGTGACAAAGGTGTGGGCTAAACAGGTGTGTATTGTCGGCGAAAGGTAGCGCTATCTGGAAAAATGCAGACCCGGTTGCAGGATTTTTTTAACCTTTGGCAACAAATCAAAAAACTATAAAATGGACGAGTTTCGTGACCTGCTGGTAAAGGAAGTGCGCCGCCGATTGGTAGAAGAAAACGTGCCACGCATCAAAAAATGCCTCTCCGAATTGAGCACGGAGGAAATCTGGTACCGCCCCAATGACAACAGCAACAGCGTGGGAAATCTTGTATTGCATCTTTGCGGCAATGTGCGGCAGTGGCTGCTGAGTGGGCTGGGTGGCTACACCGACAACCGCCGCAGGCAGCAGGAGTTCGAAGAGCGGGGCCCGTTTCCAACGAGCGCACTTGTCCGCCACCTCGACGAGTTGGTGGAAGAGGTTGAAAAAGTGCTGGGGAAGTTAACAGCAGAAAAAATCCTTCAACCCGTTGAAATTCAAGGATTTACAGAAAATGGAATAAGTGTGCTAGTACACGTAGTAGAGCATTTCTCCTACCATACTGGCCAGATAACCTACTACGTGAAATGGAGGAAAAACATCAACACTGGCTATTATGGAAACATTAACCTAGACAAGGTTGGATAGGCCCAAAGATTTGATTAGTTGCTTTTTACCTTTGGAATGATGAAGACGAACGTTGTGCCGTCCTTTTTTTCCGGTTCTACCCAAATATTCCCACCCATATTATTCACAATCTTCTTGCAGGTGGCCAAGCCAATGCCACTGCCCTCGTATTCTTGAATAGAATGAAGGCGCTCAAAGATGTTGAAGACGGACTGTTTGCTTTTTTCGGGTATGCCAATGCCGTTGTCCATGAACATGAACCGGTGACTCTCAGTGTCTTCGTGGTACGTGATGCCGATAACAGGCGACCTGTCCGTTTTACGGAACTTGATGGAGTTGGAAATTAGGTTCTGAAAAAGCTGTATCATTTCAACCGAAGAAGACTTAAGCACTGGAAGTTGATTGCTGTAAATGGCCGTATCTGTGTTCTCCATCGCTGCCATCAGGTTGCGCATGACTACCAGCAGCGTGTCGTTCAGGTCTTGGTCCCTCAATTGTTCATTGTTACGTCCAAGCCTAGAGTATTGGAGCAGGTCGTTCAGCATCTTTTCCATTCTGGAAACTCCATCTGTGACAAAACCCATGTACTCATTGATGTTTGGGTCTACATCACCACCAAGCTTACGCTTAATAAGCGTGACATAGCTGCCTATCATCCGAAGCGGCTCCTTGAGGTCGTGCGAAGCAGA
This sequence comes from uncultured Saprospiraceae bacterium, assembly GCA_964442355.1. Taxonomy (GTDB): domain Bacteria; phylum Bacteroidota; class Bacteroidia; order Chitinophagales; family Saprospiraceae; genus UBA6168. The sequence continues at coordinate 4,734 of CAYTZS010000039.1, forward strand.
GTAGGCAAATTGTTCAAGTTCCTTATTGATGGATTTGAGCTTTTCTTCTGCCTCGATGAGTGCTTGGGTCTGGCGAGACAGTTCCGCTTTTTGCTTGGTGAGTTCTTTTTGTTTTTCGTCCAAGGCCCGGATTATCATCGACTCACCGGTGGCAAATATCAATACAATGCCAATCAACATGATGAACAACCCTAAGTAAGTAATCAGGTAGTACAATCCGTCCAAACTCTCGGTTTGCTGCCTGTAATAGCCAGGGTTTTGGATGTCTAGGTAGTATAAAAAAAAGGTTGCAGCAACCAGCATACCGAGCCAAACCATGCCCGACCTCGGATTGGCAAAAAGCACAGCTGTTAGTGGAGTTGCCATTATCCAAAGCAAATTGTCGGAGTAAAGACCGCCAGTGCCAAAAACAGATTCGAGGAAAAGCAGGAAAAGGAAAAAGGAAAGTAGATTCCCCGACAACCAGAAATTGCCAAAACGCTTGAAAATGATAGTCAGGGCAATTCCGATTACGAGTCCCAATAATGTAGCTGGGCTGTCAACACTTGGAAATAAGGAATTAGCAATCTCAAACGACGCCGCTATGAATATCAAAAACAAATGAATAAAAACGAGTACACGAGCTTTTCGGAGGCTCAATGGAGATACCATCAGCTCTTTTGCGATGAACCAGTCATCATACTTCTCCCTTACTAATCGAAAAAAATTCTTTATGTGCAGCATCTGATAAGGGTTGAGGCGTACTTGACTCAACCCCTACCAGTGCAATATTTCTGCCAATTAAGACAAGGCTACCTTGGGGTCTCTTTGCTCGTCTCTGTAAAATGCCTTCCAAATTTGTTCCATCGAAAAATTTTCCGATACCAATATTTCAGGCAACAATTCAGCTACGGTCTCAAGCAAGTTGTCAATATCCGGCTTTGTGTGGTTCAATGTCAACAAAAATCGGATGCCGGTATTGTTGTAGGGCACACTTGGGTAACATGCGATGCAGGAGAAAAAGCCCCTGTCGAGTAATGCTCTGACCAACTTCCCACCAACCTCAAAACGACTAACACCGAGGAAGAATATTGGCGTGTTGTCTTTACTGATAATTGGCAGACCAAGCAACTGAGCCTTTTTCGCAAAATAATCAATGTTGTGTTTCAACTTATCCTGCAAGACAACGATTTCGTCACTGAGGTGGATGTTGGCCGATGCAACGGCTGCGCCCAAGGTAGCTGGCTGAAGTGGCCCAGTGAAAATGAGCGGACTGCCCGTGTTCCTCACCAACTCCCTCGTGTTTCGGTCATGGAACACTGCCACGCCGCCAGAAGCACCGAAGGCTTTGCCCAACGATGTAATCAACACCAGATTAGGGTGAAAGGGCATCCCTTGAAGTACCGTGCCTGAACCATTTTTGCCAGTCCAACTCATACCGTGAGAATCGTCAATGTACAGGTGAAACTGCTCGTAGCGTTGCATGAGTCCGTACAAATCGGCCATTGGTGCAATATTGCCATACATCGAATAGACCCCGTCTGCCAAGTACCATATTTTCCGGTATTCGGTCCTGAGCTTCTGAATGCGGGATTCCAGATAGTCCAAGCGATTGTGGCGAATCATTTCCACGTGCGTGCCATTTGCTTTCAAAATCTTCGCTGTCATCTGCACGCTGGTGTGAACCTGGTGGTCCATAATCACCGCATCCTCACTGCTGACGAGGGAGGGTAAGCAAGATAAATGCCCCAGCATGGTTGTAGGCATTATCACAGATGGGTAACCAAAAAGTTGCTCCATCTGTGATTCTAGTTCTTGGTAGTAGCTCAAGGATGTATAAGCCCTAACACAGTAATATTGAGTGCCGTATCGCTGAATGGCCTCAATCGCAGCTTGTTTCAAGCGCACGTCAGCTTCAAGCCCGACGTAATTGCACGATGAAAAATTAAGAATTTCCCTTCCACCAATGTTGACAATCCTTCTGTCCGACATGGGTTCATCGTCCAAATTCAAATGGACTACCCCCATCTCTCTCAGCTTGAATGCCATCTGGTTCACTAACTCCACTTGCTTATTGGTCTGTGCTGTCATTGTTGGTAAAAAATCTTGGTTAACAAATAAAAAGTCTCTCGTAATGCGATTACTGGGATATTGGCAAAAACAAAAAACCAGCGTGAAGCTTACGGCATCACGTTGTTGTGAAATTTTAAAAATTGTTGTGGATATTATTGACAGCTCCAACCGAGCGCATAGAGGTATGCAAAGCAGGGGGAACTATTCAAGGGTAAGCAAATACTAATTAAATTAGGGAGCTAAAACGATGTGGGTATGATAGGGGGTTTTCACAGTGCTTAGGGATTGTTTAAAGCAAAATACCTGCAATAATAACCTATAACGCACAACTACAAAAACAATTCTAAGTAGATTTTAAATAATCATACACAAAATTCAAATCCTGACGTTGCTCAGACAATCCCTTCGCACACATGAGTAAGCAGTAATAGAAAAAAACTGTCTCTTACAAAACATTTTCCGAACACTTGTTCGTTCTTCTAAACAAAAACACACTAACTTTGTCCGAGAAATTGTAATTTTCTACTTCAGCCTTACCAAATTATGACTAGCTTGAATCTTGAAGCCATTTTTCAGTCCAAAATTGACGAAGAAATTAAAATAGAACCAAAGGACTGGATGCCGGACGCCTACCGGAAGAACCTGATTCGCCAAATTTCACAACACGCACACTCCGAAATCGTGGGGATGCTGCCCGAAGGCAACTGGATTACAAGGGCACCATCCCTGCGACGCAAACTGAGTCTCATCGCCAAGGTGCAAGACGAAGCTGGCCACGGCCTTTACCTTTACTCTGCCGCCGAAACACTCGGCGCAGACCGAGATGAACTCGTGCAGCAACTCCTCACCGGAAAGGCCAAGTATTCCAGCATCTTCAACTACCCCACCCTCAACTGGGCCGACATTGGTGCCATTGGGTGGCTGGTAGATGGTGCTGCCATCATGAATCAGGTCATGCTTACCCGCACCTCCTACGGCCCTTATGCTCGCGCCATGGTACGCATCTGCAAAGAGGAAAGCTTTCACCAACGCCAAGGTTACGAGCTGATGATGGCCATGTCATTTGGCTCTCCCGAACAAAAAGCAATGGCACAGGATGCCCTCAATCGCTGGTGGTGGCCTTCGTTGATGATGTTCGGTCCGCACGACACCGACTCTCCGCACTCCGACCTTGCCATGAAATGGAAAATCAAGCGCAAATCGAACGACGAATTGCGCCAGCAGTTCGTGGATGTGACCGTAAAACAGGTAGAGTACCTTGGCCTCACAGTGCCCGACCCTGCCCTTCGTTGGAATGAGGAACGTGGTCACTACGATTTTGGCGAAATCAACTGGGACGAGTTCTGGAACGTGGTCAAAGGCAACGGACCTTGCAACCGCCAACGCCTCCAAGCCCGGAACAAAGCATACGAAGACGGAGCTTGGGTACGTGAAGCCGCCATTGCCCATGCCGAAAAGAAGCAACAACGCAAGCTCGAACCTGAGTTGGCCACGAAAGCAGCTTGATGGCAGGAATTTATCATAACCAATTTAAAGTCAAACGTTTATGAAAAAAGAATGGCCACTCTGGGAAATTTTCATCAGGAGCAAAAGCGGCCTGAACCACAAGCATGTTGGTAGCCTACACGCCGCCGACGCCGAAATGGCGCTTGAAAATGCCCGTGACCTCTACACCCGTCGCAACGAAGGCGTCAGCATCTGGGTCGTAGAATCCAAACACATCACCGCCTCTGACCCTGACGACTCCGACCCACTTTTCGAGCCAGCAAAGGACAAAATTTACCGTCACCCAACATTTTATGTGGTGCCAGACGAGGTTTCACACATGTAAAAAGAAGGGCTATGTTGGGTATCAAGTTCATCACATAGCATGTTACCCCAAACCTAAAACAACCGGCTAACCATCTCAACAGCAATGAACGATACGCATACCAAATACCTACTGCAACTCGCCGACAATGCCCTCATCCTTGGGCATCGCCTCAGCGAATGGATTGGCCACGCTCCTGAGATGGAATTGGACATGGCCCTCGCAAACATCGCACTTGACCTGACGGGACAAGCCCGCAGCCTCTACCAGCGCATCGCTGAACTGGAAGGACTTGGCAAGGACGAGGACGACTACGCCTATCTGCGTGATGCCTGGGAATTCCGCAACGTACTGCTGGTAGAGCAGCCAAATGGTGATTTTGCTCGTACCATCTTTCGCCAGTTTGTGTTTGACACCTATAATTACTACTTGCACCATGCACTGACCCAAAGCCAAGACGAATGGCTGGCGGGCTTCGCCGCAAAATCCCTGAAAGAAATCACCTACCACCTGCGCTTCAGTTCGGAGTGGATGCTTCGCCTCGGCGATGGCACAGAGGTTAGTCACGACAAGTTGCAGGCCGCCATCGAGGACCTGTGGGCTTATGCCGGTGAACTTACGACGCCCAACGAAGTTGAAAAAGACATGGCCAGTCAAGGCATTTGTCCTGATTTTGCAATAATCAAAGCTGAGGTGGATGCAAAAATGGCAGAAGTGCTATCGGCAGCCAAAGTGAGCGCACCTGCTGGCACTTGGATGCAACTGGGCGGCAAAGACGGCGTGCATACCGAGTATCTTGGGTTTATCCTCGCCGAAATGCAGTTTTTGCAAAGGGCATACCCGGGCTTAGAGTGGTAGATGCAGGTCACATCCGCCCCAATTTTCTGTAAACCTTTGCCCCGAAAGGTTGTTTTCGAGGAAAATTTTTCAATGATCACAGTTATTTCAGGTACCAACCGGCTCAACAGCGAAGCACTCCATTTTGCCAACCACTATTTCAACCTGCTTTCCGCTAAATCCACCGAACCCGTAAAGTTGTTGGCCCTTGAAAGCATTGCCCACGACTGGTTTCACCCAGACATGTACGAAAAAGGCAACCAAACGCCTACCCTCGCCGCCCTCCAGGACGAGTACATGCTACCTGCCGACAAGTTTGTTTACGTCATCCCGGAGTACAACGGCGGCTTTCCCGGCGCATTGAAACTTTTCTTGGATGCCTGCTCCATCCGGGAATACAAGGCCACATTTTCTGGCAAAAAGGCAGCGCTGGTCGGCGTGGCAACAGGCCGGGCTGGCAACCTCAGAGGCATTGACCATCTCACTGGCATCCTTCACCACGTAGGTACGTTGGTATTGCCGCAAATACTGCCCATTTCCAGCATCGAGAAACTGATGGACGCCGATGGCAACATCACCGACCCCGGCACCCTCAAGGCCATCGAAAAGCAAGTTGACGCTTTCTTGGCTTTTTAATTTTTTGATTAAAAATTGGTGAAAATCAGCCTATTGCCTTGTCCAGCACAACTTCTGGGCTACTTTTGCTATTATTATATTTGAATTACAGCAGGTTTTTGAAGTCAACAAACTTCAACCGTATTTTCCTTCATTCCTACAAAACTCACAAAAAATGGATGCTAAAAAAGGCTTGATTTTCCTCGTCATCCTCCTGTTGCTTGGCCTAATCGGCTTGGGGTACTGGGGGTACAACACCAACAACGAAAAGAAACAGCTTGCTTCGCAAAACGAGGCGCTGAACGGACAAGTTGGAGACCTCGCTTCGCTTCGGGACGACCTCCGGCAGCAAGTGGACAGTCTCGAACAAGCGTACACAACCCTTGCGGAGGAAAACAAGAACCTGCAAGGCTCCATGGAAAATGCAGAGGCGACCATTGCATCGCAAAGCGCCGCCATTACCAAAATCAAAAAACAGGGCGCCAACGAATCGGCAAGCCTCAAGGCACAAATCGAAGAACTGCTCAAGGCGAAATTGCAGCTCGAAAGCAACATCGCTGGGCTCCAAGCTGAAAATGACAGCCTACGTACAGTAACTGGCCAGCTCACTACCGACCTAGCCAGTGCCAAGACGGAGAATGAGGCCCTCGCCACCCTCAACAAGACCATCCAGGATGAAATGAAGAAGCTCACGCTGGCCAATTTCAAAGCCAGTGCCTTCAGAGTAGAGGTTGAGCGCAAGAAGCCGAAGGCCACCGCCAAGGCTGGCCGCGCCCGCAGGATACTCGTCAGCTTCGATTTGATGGAGGTGAAAAAGCAGTTCCAAGGGCTTAAGCCACTGTACCTCGTAATCACCGACGACAAGGGCACGCCAATCAAAAACAGCAAGCCCATCCAGGCACAAGTGACGGTGAATGGCCAAACGCAGGACATCATTGCCGTACAGCAAAAAGATACAGACATCGTTGAAAACCAACGACTTACGTTCAACTACGATCTAGAGGATAAACTAAAATCCGGCTTTTACCGGGTCGCCGTTTACACAGATATTGGTTTGCTGGGAGCTGCCAGTTTCAGGCTTCAGTAACCCCAATGCCGGGAGAGCTTAGAGCGCCCCCAACGTTTTTTAACCAAACAAACCTGCCACCGATGACACGCTGGCAGGTTTGTTTTTTAAGTTTTGAAAAGCAAAATAGCACGATGAACAAGTACTACTTCTTAATGGCCTTGCCGATTGTTTTGACATTTTTTACCACAAACACCGCTTGCGTCAGCAAGAAAAAATTCCGAACAGAAGTGGCCAATCGAGACAGCCTCACCCACTTTCTCAATGTGCGCAACCTTGAGTTAAACCGGGAACTCGGCCACCTGAAACTCGATTTGGCGGAAAAAACTGGTGAGGGCAATGCCCTGCGGGAGATTTTCGACAAGCATGTTTCTGAAATAAAAAAACTGGAAAAGGAAATCGAGCGACTCAACAGCCAATCCTCCTCCACGCAGCAGTCACTCAACGAAGAGGTGCGAAAAAGAGACTCACAACTCGCTGATAAAGAACAGGCTATCCAGAATTTTGGCATCGCCCTGCAAAAACAGGAAGCAGCCATCGAAGCCGTACTCGCCGAATTCAGGACCGCCCTCACCGACCTCCCAACAACGGATTTGAGCTTTGACCACAAGGAGTACCGGGGCTACTTGATCATTTCGGAGAAACAACTTTTTAGGCCAGGAACTGACCAACTGGTGCGTGGCGCAAACGCTATTTTAGACAAAATTGCGAGGGTAATCAACAACCACCCAGAATTGCAAATACAAGTGGTGGGGCACTCCGATAGCCAGTCGTCCGTCAAGAACTTCAAAAGTCGTTTGGCTTTCAGCACGAGCCGTGCCACCACAGTTACAGAGGTGCTAATCCGTGATTTTTACGTCAACGGCAGCCAAATAACCGCCGCTGGCCGCTCCGATTTTGAGCCGAGAGCCAGCAACGAAACCGAGGAGGGCCGCTCCCAAAACCGCCGCATCGAAATTGTCTTCCAACAACGGGTAGATGAAGTGCGGAAAATGGCGGGTGAGGTGAGGGGGAATTAGCTTCAACAAATCCTCGGCAACTGCTCCCCCACCAGCATGTTTACTACCCGCCGACCACCAATATTGCTGTGCATGATGACCTGCCGGGGGTGCGTCTCCACCACCTCGCCGATGATGGCGGCGGCTTCGCCGAATTCGAGGGTCTTCAGTTTTTCCAAAAAAGCAGGGGCAATAGCAGGCTCAACGATGGCAATGAAAACGCCCTCGTTGGCCACGTAAAGTGGGTCGAGGCCCAACAACTCGCAGGCACCGTTCACCTCTTCGATGACGGGGATTGCACGCTGGTGAATCTCCACGCCGAGCCGGGCATCACGGGCCACCTCGTTCAGCACGGAGGCTACGCCGCCCCTCGTCGGGTCACGCAACAAGTGAACCTGCTCACCAAATTCATCCAAAAGCGTCAGCACCGTGTGGTTCAGGTTGCAGGTGTCGCTCTCGATGCTCGTCTCGAATTCCAGCCCCTCCCGCACCGACATGATGGCGATGCCGTGCGTGGCGATGTTGCCGCTGACGATGATTTTATCGCCCGGCTGCACCCGCCGCATGGCGATGTCCGCCTGGGGATGTACCGACCCGATACCGCTGGTATTGATGAAAATCTGGTCGCCCTTGCCCCGCTCCACCACCTTCGTGTCGCCGGTAACGATTTTTACGCCAGCCTTGTCGGCAGCATGTTTTATCGAAATCAAAATATCCCAAAACGCTTGCATGGTCAGTCCTTCTTCCAAGATGAAACCGAGCGAGAGATACTTGGCTGCTGCCCCGCACATGGCGAGGTCGTTCACCGTGCCGTTCACCGCCAGCTCGCCGATATTGCCGCCGGGGAAGAACACAGGGGACACCACATAGCTGTCCGTGGAGAAGGCCACCTTGCCCGCAGGCATCTCGAAAATCGCCCCGTCGTGCCGCTCGTTGAGCAGGTCGTTTTTTAGCACGTCGAACACGCCGCTGTCGAGCAGTTTGTTCATCAGCAGGCCGCCACTGCCATGACCGAGCGTGATGACGTCGAAGTCAAGAGTGGGCATGGGGCAAGAGGCACGGAGTATGTTGATTTTTTCGTTCATGATTTTTTAAACACGAAGGCACGGAGACACAGAGAAACACGAGCAACCTAAGTGTCTCTCCGTGCCTCCGTGTTTAAATACGCTAAACCTCAAATTCCTCGGCCACCCTCGAAAAATGGTAATACGCCGCACACGCCCCCTCCGACGATACCATTGGCGCACCGAGCGGGTTTTGTGGGTTGCAGCCCTTGCCGAACATCGGGCAATCGTGCGGTTTTTTCAGCCCCTTGAGCACCTGTCCGGCAATGCAATCCTTGTTTTCTTCCGCTTTTTCGATGTTGACTTGGAACTTCAAATTGGCATCAAAAGCCGCCATTTCAGGGCGCACTTCCCAGCCGCTGTTGGGGATATTGCCGACGCCCCGCCACTCCCGGTCGCTGGTCTCGAACACCTGTTCCACTACCTTTCGGGCTTCGGGGTTGCCGTTCGGATGCACCACCCGACTGTACTGGTTTTCGAGGCGGTACTCTCCATTTTCGAGCTGTTGCACCACCATCAAAATGCCCTGCACGAGGTCCACTGGCTCGAAACCCGTGACGACGATGGGGATTTTGTATTTCTCCACCAGCGGATAGTACTCGTCCATGCCCATGATGGTGCAGACATGACCTGCCGCCAAAAAACCTTGAATGACGGCTTCTTCGTCGCTCATCACCGCCTCGATGGCGGGCGGAACCAGCACGTGAGAGGCGAGGATGGAATAGTTTTTCACGCCTGCCCGGTGTGCATGTACCACCGAAAGTGCATTGGCAGGCGCCGTCGTTTCGAAGCCGACAGCAAAGAAAACCACCTCCCGGTCGGGATGCTCAGCAGCAACTTTCACGGCCTCCAGCGGCGAGTACAGGATGCGCACATCTGCCCCTTTTGCCTTGGCTTCGAGCAGGCTCATCTTCGAGCCGGGTACCCGCAGCATGTCGCCGAAGGAGCAGAGTATGACACCTTTTTCGAGGGCCAAATGCACCGCCTTGTCAATCAGGTGCAGGGGCGTCACACAAACCGGGCAGCCGGGGCCATGCACCATCGTGATTTGTTTTGGCAGCATTTGCAGGATGCCATTTTTCACCAACCCGTGCGTCTGCCCACCACAAACTTCCATAATCGCCCACGGCCGGGTAGTGATGCGGTGCAACTCGGCGAGGTAGCGCTCGACGAGTTCAGGGTCTCGATACTCGGTGATGTATTTCATGAAGGTTGAGGTTTAGGAGGTTTAGAGGGGTTTAGGAAGTTTAGAAGGTTTAGTTGCCGCAGTACGACGCTTCCCCTCCAAACCTAATTAACTGCCCAAACGACACACACTCGTCGTTCGGTGAAAGTTGTTCGTGAAAAAACAGCTCAAACTTGCCGCCAAGCAACTCGATGGCGAGGTCAACAAGCAGCCCATTTTGGAAAACGCCACCGCTGAACGCCAGCTTTTTCGCTCCGCAACGCAGGGCAACCAACTGCACAGATTTGATGAGCGAAACATGAAAATCGGCAGCCAGTTTTTCCATTGCGACTCCATTTCGTAGCCCACCCAGAATACCAGATACGAGCGGAGACAAAGGCAGATTTCCTTCGTCATCCAACTTGTCGAGCCATCCCTCGGCGGAGCACAGGCCATGCTGCCGAAAGTAGCGCAGCGCCAACTGTTCCAGTCGCATGGCGGCCTCGCCCTCGAAGGTCTGCACATCGCCAAGACCCAGCAGCGACGCCACTCCATCGAAAAGGCGACCCATGCTGCTGGTGTGCAAGCTACTGCCATTGCGCAGCATTCGATTGTACAAAGACCATTCGTTGACGGTGAATTTTGTCATCAAAAATTCGCTTTCCACGCCAGCGGAATGGCAAATGGAGAGGGCGGAGATACGGGGTTCCCTCGGCATCTTGTCGCCAAGCAGGAAGTCAAAAATTTCGAGGTGCGACACCCGTTGCAGGCTGCCATTTTCCCGAAGGAAAAACTCGCCGCCCCAAATTTGGCCGTCCGAGCCGAGTCCAGTGCCGTCCCAAATGACGCCAAGCACGGGGTCGGTCGATCGGAGCAGGTCGTTTTCCGCTAAAACTGCTGCGAAATGCGCCTCGTGGTGCTGGATGCGGGCGGTTTTTGCGCCCCAAGCTGCCGCCAATTCCCCGCCCAATTGGGTTGAAAAATAGTCGGGGTGGACATCAAGCAGCACGGTGTCGGGTGTGGATTGCAGCACGTTGGTCAGGTGGTCGAGGGTGTGGCGAAAACTCTGCTGCGTGTCAAAACTTTCGAGGTCGCCGAGGTACTGGCTCACGTACAAGTTGCGGCGGTGCTGTCGGCAAAACGTGCTTTTCAGCGAAGCGCCCATCGCCAGCACGTTTGCAGAGGGCAAATCCAAATGCTCCATGAACAGCGAAGGTGCCAGCCCCCGTGAGCGGCGCAGGATGATTTTTTGTTGGTGAAAATGGCTGAACGTCAGCACGCTATCATCCTGCGGCGTGACGATGTCCCGGTCGTTGGTCAGCACAAAATCGGCGACGGCAGTGAGCGATTCGAGCGCCGTTTCATCCTCGAAGACGATGGGCGAGCCACTCAGGTTGCCGCTCGTGGCGACCAGCACCCCATCAAAATCGTCGGCCAACAGGCGCAGCAGTGGAGAATACGGCAGCATCGCCCCGACCCTGTCCAAGCCCGGTGCCACTAGGTCGAAGGCGACCCCAGAGGCAGGCATTTCAACCAAGGGCAGCAGCACGATGGGCGCTACAGGACTGGTCAGTTCTTGCACGGCTGCCTCGCCGAGTGCTGCATCTTTTTCCAATATTTCGAGGCTTGGGTACAACAGCGCAAATGGCTTTGTCGGGCGATGTTTTCGCTGGCGCAATGTTTCTACTGCGCTTCGATTGCTGGCGTCGCAGAGCAGCAGGTAGCCGCCGATGCCTTTTGCTGCGACGATACTGCCTTGGCGGAGGGCTTCGACGGTTTGCGCTAAGGCTTTACCGCTGGAATTGGTGGAGGATGGTATTTCGCCTTCGGCGAAATTGGTTGATTCAACGCAAGGGCGCAAAGGCGCAAAGGCGCTAAGGCCATTTTCTTCATGTTTGCGTCCTTGCGCCTTTGCGCCTTTGCGTTCATAAATTCGTTGAGCCGAAGGCGCAACTGTCATTTTCACCCCACACACCGGGCAGGAATTCGTCTGCGAAAAATAGCGGCGGTCGGTCACGTCGTCGTATTCCCACTGGCAGTCGGGGCATAGCTTGAAGGGCTGCATGGCCGTGTCCGATCGGTCGTAGGGCAGTCTCCGGATGATGGAGTAGCGTGGCCCGCAGGTGGTGCAGGTGGTGAAGGCGTAGCGATGGCGGCGGTTGCCGGGCTGCCGGAGGTCGGCGGTGCAGGCAAGGCAGAGGGCAAAATCGGGTGTGAGCGGCAGGTCGGGTTCGCTGCTGGCACTGCTTTCGACAATTTCGAATTTTTCGAAGTGCTGTTGCGGAGCCTCTACCAATTCGCTGTGCCGGATGCGGGCAAGCGGCGGTGCTTCGGTCTGCATTTTTTCAAAGAAAACCTGCGCCTCGTGTAGCGTTGCGTTAAAACAAACATGCACACCGTCTGCGGCGTTGTTGACCCAACCGTGCAGACCCAGCTCGTGCGCCAAACGCCAGACGAAGGGGCGGAAGCCGACACCCTGGACTTGTCCCTGCAAATGGATGTGAAATGTTCGCTGCATCATGGCTCGTGGGCCGTTTTCTTTGTTGCCCATGCCGAGCGAAATTATGGGATTTGGCTGAAGCGGAAGTGCCTTTATTTTGAAAGGCACTTCCGCTTTCAATCAATTGACTTTCAACAACTTACAGTGAACCATACCCTTCGATGTTTTTGCAACAACCATGTAAACGCCAGCAGGAACGGGCTGGCTTTGCTGCCCCTTGCCGTTCCACTCCACGCTGACGGAAGTGCTGCCACTCGCTGCCAGTGCCGCCAAGCTGCGCACCAGCCTGCCGTGGATGTCATAAATTTCGAATTCGATTTCCTCCGTGCCAAAATCTGGGTTCCAACTCAGGTCAATCGTCGCTTCGTGGAGCATCGGGTTGGGCATGGCTACCAATTTGAGCGGGGCTGGGCCACCCTCCTCTTCCGTGGAGAATATCACACCGCCACCGTCGTCCGGGTACTCCCAGCAGGCAAGGCAAGGCTCGCCGCCCTGGCTTGGCTCCAATGCAAGAAAGGCCGTATAGTTGCTGAGCACCCGCTCACTGATGCTGATGCCGATGATGTCCTGGATTTGTGCGTCGCTGGGATTGCCGCCCTCCAACCCAGCGATGTGCAGGCCCACCCACGATTCCCTGCCGAGTGAATCGCTGTCCACAAATTGGCTGGCATCCAGCGTTTTTGTCTCAGAAAAAATACCCGCCGTGGTGAGGGCGCTGAACTCGACCAGCATCGGGAAGTCGCCCTCGTAACGCCCAACTTGCAGCACAGGCCGGTTGGCGCTCACCGATTGCCCACCTGTTTTCAGCAAATACCGCTGCCAAGTAAAGCCGTTATCGAGGTCGGTGTTTAGGTCAAAAACCGCTGGCTCGCCGGTCAGCCCTTCTAGGGTGCTCCAAGTACTTTCCCAAAAATTGCCGCCGGTTTCAAGTATCCCAAAGTATTGTCCACCAGTTGCGGCAGTGAGGGTTTGGTAAATGTCCATATGTTGGGGCCTTTGAATCAGCGTGTTGTTTTCCACGATGGAATTCAGGTTCAAGTCTTGAAAATTGCCAACGTGGATAGTGACGTCAAGTGCCAAATCGTTGGCAAAGTCGAGGATTTCGTTGGCAGTTTGCTCGCCCAGCCAATACTGCACATTGTTTGAACTTGCGAACAGCACGATGTCAGCGCTGCCACCATTTTCGGCGATGAAGTTGAAGGCATCCTCAAAAATGTATTTCAGCGAAGTGACGTCGGAGACGGGATTTGAGAGCGGGTCCAACACCTGCCGTACCGTATCGGGGTGGCCGGAAAGCCAGTGGTCGGAAAGCCGCTCGACCACATGGGAACCCCTAGTGAAAAACAGGTTGAACGAATCGCTCTCGGTCAGCAAATCAGGCAAGGATTCTTTGAGGTAGGCAAACAAATTGGCGCTCCCGAACGAGCAATTGGCGTTTTCATGGTCAAAAAGGAAGGCGATTTTGCGGGGCAAATTGGCCGCTGGCAAGGTGGGCGGCAGGTAGGCAAGTTGGTAAAAACGGCCATCGCCGTCGTCCAATCTGCAGGCGAAAACACCGTCCACCAGCGGCGCATCCGTCCTGAAAATGACGGGCTCCGTGATTTCCGACCAGTCAATATTGGCGAAAAAGTAGTTGCCCCAGATGGAATCGTTGCCGGGCTGAAAATTGCTCAGCAGGTTGTCCGACAGTCTAGGGTTTTGCCACACAGAATCCGGCAGCGTCAAGACCTGAATTTTGGAGGGCACTCCGGCGGACACCTGCAACAGGTCAAGGGGCAGCAGCGTGGAAACCTCCTCTGCAGTCCACCTGGTGGGAGTGAGCCAACTGATTTTTACTTTACGACTTTCATCGCCAGCGAGCGGGTACACCCGCAGTTGGTAGCCCCCAGTGGATTTTCGGTACAGCAGCGAGGGGTCACGCTGCCTGTCCACGATGTTCTCGTAGGTCTCGATGGCCGTCCAACGGTCAATGATGTCCGCTTTGATGATGACATCGTCAATCCACAGCCACGAGTCGTGTACCACAGCGCCATCGGGCAGCTCGAAGTTGAAAACGATTTCGAGGGTATCGTAATTTTGGAAACCCAATCCCTGCGCTGACAGGGTGAGGTACATGCCGACCTCGGTGTAGATGCCCTGTGGCTCCACGGTGAAAACGGCCTCTTCGATGGTGCCGTCCTCCCAGTAGGGTTCCCACCACCAGTCAGGGTCGCCGACCTTGAGCGTGTTTTGACCAAAAATCGAAGCTGCGAGGGACAAGCAAGCGAATAGCGTGGCGAGTTTTTTCATGACGGGAAGTTTAGTAGGTGAAAAGAGCTGTCTCGATAAAACCGAAAAATATCACCTATTACATTGGAAACAAAAAAACCACGTTGTTCAAAATCACAGTTTGCTGGCAAAAAACAGCAATTGCAACCAAAAAGACAGTTCACTTGAACGAAATCTAGCTCGACGTACCGTGTCCTTGGTGCATTGGTTGGTCACGTCCTTAGCGTCACCATAGATTTTGACGCCGAGGCGCACTGGTGTTTCACCACTAAGTCGAGCACGGGCAACTGCACAGTGCTGCTCGCTGCCCTTTTTTAGGTTAAAAAAACACCTCGCACAATGCGAATTTTGTCAAGTTTTTGTGCCGCAATTACGAGGTTTTACATTATTGCCTATCTTTATCGCTCACAAAATCAGTACTTAATGAAATTCAAATCCATTTTATCCATTGTTGCAGTCGCTGGCACTGCATTATTTGTTTCCTGCAAAAACGATGGCGACGCTGCACGTGACGCCGCAGTTGAAAGCATACAAGCTGGTCAGCCTGTTGCCGACCCAGCAGCCAATCCTGCGACCCCTGCCACACCAGAGCCCGCCCAGAACGCGGCTGGCGTTTGGCACTACACCTGCCCAAAGGGCTGTGAAGGTGGCGCTGGCTCGGCAGCTGCATGTGCAAAATGCGGCACTACGCTCGTGCACAACACGGCCTACCACCCGCCTGCCACGGCTAACCCGGCTCAAGCTGCACCTGCTACAAATGCCACAACGTTGCCAGAGGGAATTACCGCCGTCCCCAACCCCACCAAAGCTCCAGAGCCTGCGCAGAATGCAAAGGGCGTTTGGCACTACACCTGCTCGGCAGGTTGTGCAGGGGGTGCCGGCTCGGCTGTCGCTTGCTCGAAATGTGGCAAGACACTGGCCCACAACCAGACCTACCACCAGTAAAATGCAAAACGCAGCGACGGGGCGACTATAAGCCGCCCCGTCGCCTCTACGGCTCCTCTCCTTTCTGCTCCACTGCCTCCTGATTCCGCTGCAACCCTTGCCCTCTGCCTCCGGCTTTATTGAACTATCCAAGTTGCTTTCGCATGGTCGAACATAACGCTGCCAATTGATAAAAATCAGTGCGCTGTTTTGTCTTTTATCATTGTTATAAGAACGAGAGACAATCATTTTTGCAATAAGTCAGCATGAAAGTTTGAAAACTTACTCCGCTTCAATATTTATAGCATCTATTGCATTTTCATTTTGGTTTTTCCAATAGAGGTGAATGGAAGCGCATCGAAGTGTAGTGGGGTATTTGACGAAATACCCGCTGATACAAAACAAGTGACCATGCCAAATGTATCAAAACATCGAGCCTTGGGATTTTTGACTTTGTCATTTCTCTTCTTCCTCGCACTTCAGGTCGGTTACGGCCAATCAACTCCTGATACAAACTCGACGGCTTCACTCAAAAAACCACTGGTAAGGATTTTCGTAGAGAGCGGTAACATCCTGAAACAACAACGCCCGTTGCTGACCAGCATTGACGAACATGGCAATGCCTTCAAAACTACCACAGCTATTTCTGTTGAATATGGTTGGCAAATGTTAGGTGGAAAAGCTTGGCACCAGACTGCCAAATATCCCCGCATGGGGTTGGGCGCTCAATACATGCACATCATGAACAGGGATGAAATGGGGCATCCGTTCTCCATTTATGGATTTTATGACGGCAACTATTTGCGGTTAAAAAACTTTGAATTCACTAATCGTTTGGCAGTTGGCCTAGCTTATGGTTTTACAACATATAACGCTGAAGATGCAATGCCAAATGACATCGCAAGCACAAAATTTAACTTGTACGTAGAGATGGGAGCTGGCTTCTCCAAACGCCTAAATGATTACCTCTTTATCGAACCAGGGCTAAGGCTGGTACACTTTTCCAACGGCAACACAAAAGAACCCCAAAAGGGGTTAAATATTACATCTTATAAGATTGGCCTGAGGTCTGTCTTGGGACGACCATATACTGACCCAATTAAAATCCCAATAGAGAAATGCGAGCATAGGCATGAATTGATTGCTTTTGTGGGAATGGCTCCTCGCCAATTGGATTATAGTGACAACAACGACTTGTACCATGAGACCTATGACATGAATTTCCTCATGGCCAACCTTCATTTGGGCTATTATTATGAAGTAACGCATCGGATGAAATTGGGTGGTGGTTTGGACTTCATATATGACGGCACCAACGGCCAACAGGAATTAGCTTTAACAAGGATACCTACCAAAGACGCTATTCCTTTCAATGACAAAATCGGGCTGTCCATTTTTGTGGGTGGAGAAAGCGTGATTGACAGATTTTCCATCGTAGCTGCCTTGGGTTACATGGTTGCGCAAACCGAGTTTATAGGTTCTTCTCCCGCATTCGAACAAAGGCTAGGGGTGAAATACCATTTCTATAAAAACGTTTTTGCGGGGCTTAACGTCAGGGCGTACAGGTTTCGGGCCGCCGAAGCCATGGAGCTCAACATTGGCGTGAGAAAGTTCTTGAAATAGGACTTGCGAAACTTTTCACGCTTCAATCAAAATGACCTCCCCGCCAAACTCCACCTGGTCACCAGCCCGTAGCTTCTTGCGCACTTGGGTTTCTACCTCGCCGTTCACGGTGGCCTCACCGCACTATCGTCACGCCTCCTTCCTTAAAAATATCCTTATCCTCTCCCATACAGTCTGCTACGATGGCCTTTAAAAACCAGACATATACAGCATTTTGCATCTGGTCAGTTCGGTGCAACCCATCCCAACCAATATCGGTAGTTTCAGTGGTAGTGTACATGCTGTTTCCCCAACGGTCGAAGACCTTGAACTCGAAAGAACGAACTTCAATCTCCTGCCCAACGAACGGCATAAAATGGTCGTTCAATCCATCACTATTGGGTGAAAAACTGCTTGGCACATAAAAATAGCTCCTGTCCCAGTCCGCATCTGGCATCACTGTCACGGTGAACGACTGCACTTCGCAGCCATCGTCGGCAGTCAAGGTGAAAATGCCGGGTGTACTGACTTGCAAATTTTGGGTTTCGGCCCCCGTTGACCATCGCCAAGCAATGACTTGGGCATCACCACCAACCACTTGGGGTTCAAGTTGGGTTGAGCCTTCTCCGCAATGCAGCTGCTCATCTTCCAGCACGATGGCGGTAGGCAAAGTAGCAGGAATTTCCAGCGGCATCTCCATCCCACAGCCATTCTCGTCTTCCACCAAAACAGCATAACTGCCAGCTGGGAGCCCCGAGAACAAAGCATTCGATTGGAAGCTGCTGCCATCCAGTGAATAGCGGAAGGGTGGCGTACCAGCCGATGCCAACAACTTGACCGAACCGTTGCTCCCGTTCCAGCAGCTTGGCGTAGCCTGCCAGTCGAGGCTCATGCCGGCCAGTTCGGCCACTGTCACAGTCAAGATGGAGTCGCAACCTTGTTGGCTGGTAAAAACAAAATCCTGCACACTGCCTGCTGGGATGCTCACGCCGTTGAACAAAGCCGAAGCACCTGGACAAGCAGTCAGCAATAAATTCTCTGTCAAACTTGGGTTCAAGAGCGTGGTTACTGTCACCAAGCTATCGCAACCCGTTTGGCTGGTCAGTGTCGTCACCACCGTTCCTGTATCCAGCAGGCTACAGGAGCTGTTTTCAAAAAACGAATATTGCGTGGGCAGGAGCGTTACCTCCCATGCTGCTGTGGCCGTGCAACCGTTGCCATCCGTCACGGTTAGCCCATATTGGCCACCTGTGGTGATGGTTATTCCTGATGAAATTTCGCTGGTGCTCCAGAGGTAGTTGGCAAAATTCGCAGGGGCAATCAATGTCACCGTGTAGCCCTCGCAGAGTTGGGCCGGGCCGGAAATCCCTGTTTGGGGCGGTACAGGAAGATTGATGGCAAGCTGGTCTATGCCTGTACAGCCGCTGGCATTGGTCACCGTCACAGCATAGTTGCCCGACTGGGTGATGTTGATAGTAGGCGTCACTGCCCCATTGGACCAAAGGTAGCTGCTGAAGCCTGTTCCAGCCCCAAGCGAACCCGTGCCATCGCAACCGAGATTGGAGGCCGTGATATCGGGCACTGGCAATGCATTCAACGTCAGCGATTGTGCGCCGATGGCCGTGCAGCCGTTGGCATCCGTCACCGTCACCGAATAGTTGCCGGGCTGCGAAATATTGATGGAGGAGGCCGTACTGCCCGTACTCCATGTCACCGCTGCGAAATTTCCCGAAAGGGAAAACGTCGCACTGCCGCCCGAACAAATGGCTGCTGGCCCGACAACTTGCACCTGCGGTGGCGTTGGGAAGCTGATGTTTTCTGTCGTCGCTCCCGTGCAGCCACTTCCGTCGCTCACTGTCACTGTGTACGTCCCAGCCTGGCTGACATTGATGACCGGCGTTGTCTCCCCGTTTGACCAGATATAGCTTTCGTACAACCCAGCTCCGGCATCCAAGCTGGCCGTGCCGTTGCAGCCCAAATTAGCGGTGACGATGTCTGGAGAAAGCGATGTGTCCACTGAAAGCGCTTGGGTCGCTGAGGCCGTGCAGCCGTTGGCATCCGTCACGGTCACGGCATAGCTGCCAGGTTGCGAAACGCTGATCGTGCTGGTCACTTCGCCCGTGCTCCAAGTGATTTGGGGGAAATTGCTCGACACAGAAAAGACAGTGCTTCCGTTCGTGCAGATACTCGTCGAGCCAAGGATTCCGACTTGCGGTAGGGTTGGCAAACTGATATTTTCGGTCACCGCTCCCGTGCAGCCACTTCCATCACTCACCGTCACCGTGTAGTCACCTGGCTGGGAAACAGAAATGGTGGGCGTAGCCGCTCCGTTCGACCAGAGGTAGCTGGCATATCCTGCTCCGGCATCTAGCGTTGCACTGGGCGTGCAAGGCTGCACTGTTTGGGCAATGTCAGGCGAAAGCGAAGTACTTACTGTTAGCGACTGCGAGGCATTTGCCGTACAGCCATTTGCGTCCGTCACCACGACCGAGTAATTGCCCGACAGGGAAACGGAGATAGTGTTGCTCGTCTCGCCAGTGCTCCAAATAGCCTGCGTGAAATTGCCCGAAACGATGAAGTTTGCCACGCCCCCTGTGCAAATGGTTGTCGGCCCTACGAGGGCAATATTTGGCGGTGCCAAAACCGAAAACTGATGACTTGCGGTCGCTGTGCAACCAGCTGCATCGGTCACTGCCACCGAGTAATTGCCCGGTTGGGTGACGGAGATGGCATTGCCAGTCTGGCCCGTACTCCACATGGCCTGCGTGAAATTGCCCGAAACCATCAAATCAGCCGTACCGCCCGTGCAAATGGCCGTTGGCCCGACAACATTGACGGTTGGTGGTGACAATACCGCAAATTGCTGGCTAGCTGTGGCCGTACAGCCCGTAGCATCGGTTATCGTCACTATAAAGTTGCCGGGCTGTGAAACATTGACGCTGGCCGTTGTCTCCCCAGTGCTCCAGAGGTAGGCATTGAACCCAGCATCGGCAGCTAAACTGACCGACGTGCCAACACATGCCGTAGCTGGGCCACTGATGACCACCACAGGTGGATCGGGAAAGGCAACGCTTGAGACAGCCTCTCCCGTGCAGCCGTTGCCATCGCTAACCGTCACAGCATAACCGCCCGCCTGAGTAACCGAGATGGTGGGCGATGTTGCTCCATTCGACCAGAGGTAGGTATCGAAGCCGCTCCCGGCATCCAAGCTGGCAGAACCGCTGCATCCCACTATCGTTTGAACAATGTCGAAGGACAAACTCGTGCTTAGCGTCAGTATTTGAGAGTCTGAGGCCGTGCAACCCTGTGCATCGGTGACCGTCACGCTGTAATTGCCGGGCTGGTTGACAGTGATGGTTGGCGTGGTCGCCCCATTACCCCAGACAACGGAAGCGTAATTTCCTGAAAGGGAAAACTCGGCGTTGCTGCCTGTGCAAAAGGTAGTCGGGCCGTTGATACTTGCAGTGGGCAGGGGATAAAAAACGATGGAAAAATCGTCGGTGGCGGTGCAACCCGATGCGTTGGTAGCCGTCACCGAGTAGCTGCCCGACTGGTTGGTGGCAATGCTTGGGGTGGCCTCTCCGTTGGACCAGAGGTAGCTGACAAAACCACCTGTGGCCGCTAGGTTGGCCATGTTTCCCGAACAAAGTCCGGTTGGCCCACTCACTTGCACCAGCGGCGGTGCTGGGATGCTGACCGACCCAATTGCTGTGGCTGTACAGCCGTTGTTATCAGTAACGGTAACGGTGTAGCTGCCGTTTGTCGCTGTATTGATAGTCGCCGAGTTTTCACCCGTAGACCAGAGGAAGAAGGTGCCGCCTGTGGCGTTCAGTGAAGCCGTTCCATTGCACCCAGTTGGCGATACCGTTACAGCAGCCGTTGGTGAAAAGCCAATGTTTACGTCCACTTCGGCAGTGGCCGAGCAATTGCGAACATTGGTGACGGTGACTGAATAGGTGCCCGCTTGGCTGACCTGAATGCTACTGGTGGTGGCACCCGTTGACCATTCGAAGGTTTCAAAAGGGCCTCCCTGAACGGTTATTTGTTGGGGGCTGCCATTGCACACAACCGGAATTTGTGGGATGCTGGGGTTGGGCATTGGTGCGGCCTCTACCTCTTGGATGGTGGTCGTAGTGCATCCATTGGCATCGGTTACGGTGAGGGCGTAAGTGCCCGCCTCGTCAATCGTGATACTTGATGTCGTCTCGCCCGTACTCCATTGATAACTAGCAAACGGGGGTACCACCTGCCACTCCCACTCCTCCTGCCCCTCACAGATGTCAGGGAGAGCTGTGACAATGGGGTCTTGGACAAAGAACTCTTCAACTGTTCCCGACGCCACCGAAGTGCATCCGTTTGGTTCAGTGACCGTGACAGAATACGGAGCACCGCTTTGCACCAAAATATCTGATGTCGATTGACCTGTTTCCCAACTAAACTGCGAGTAAATACTGCTATTCACGACTGCTACTGTACCTATAGTACCAGGGCAAAGGAAGGGTGGTGAGTTTAACAGGGGCGGGATGGGGGGAGTAGTACCAACCTCTATTGTATCTTCCGCAGGGCATTCATAACCTGGAACCGTGATGGTTACAGCATAAATTCCCGGGCCTATAATGTTCGTCGTATTACTCAACCCACTACTGCCTGTTGACCATTCGTAAATCCAGCCCGGGCCCGGTGTTGCTGATATTTGCCCAAGCGTATTCAAGCATATAGTTGGGGGGCCGGTTAAATCAACATCGGGAAAGAAAACTGCTGGCAAGGGGCCTATGCTCAACGTTCTTGAACAACCGTTGGGAACCGTTACCGTTACGGTATAGATAATGCCAGGAGAACCCAAAATTGTTTGTGTAGTTTCTCCTGTTGACCAGCTAATGGTTCCCCCTGTGCCTATGGAATTTACAGAAATTTCATAGGGATACTGCTCCGAATGACAATTAGTCACAGCATTAACTACCATGTGGGTCAAAGGTGGTTTGTAGTTATAACTGGCAACGGCCGTGCAGCCGTTGTCATCTGTGACTGTGACAGAATAGTTAAAACCTCCATTTGCTACCAGATAACCTATGCTGTCAAAATTCCAGGAAGGCATCGCAGGTGTTGACCAAGCATAAGTGTAAGGAGGTACTCCGTTTGTTGGGTGGGCGACGAACCTGACAGTGTCGCCATAACAAATGGGGTCGGGAGCGTGATCCAATGTCAATTGAACATTGCACTGTGTGTAACATTTTTGCGATAAGGACATGGATAAGGCCCATGCAGCCATAAAAATGCAAAATCTGGAAAAAGGGAGGGAGGGAGTAATCGGCCACATAGTGAAAATAGGTTTAGCTTGAAAGTGGTGCGTGCTGCAAATCAAATTGAATAGTGGGGATGGGTTAAATGTATTTTGGGAATGGATGGTCGCCAAAATTGGATTACAGGTAGGCACCACTTTAAAAAAAATGGAAATCAATCCAAGGGGCGAAAATTAATTCGTTTTTCTAAAAACAAATCGAAAACAACCAATTTTCTTGAATTTTTATTTCGTAAATTCAATAATTCTCAATGCACTATCATGCCGTTAATGACAAAATCAAACAAATAGAATGCAAACCTGCGCAACAGCAGCGTTCAATCATCAATCTCAGGCTTCAATCAAAATGACTTCCCCGGCGAACTCCAACTGGTCACCAGCCCGTAGCTTCTTGCGCACTTGGGTTTCTACCTCGCCGTTCACGGTGGCCTCGCCCTCCTCCCGGATTCGGATTTTGGCCTCCCCGCCAGAACCGACGAGGCTGAGGATTTTCAGGAGTTTATTGAGTTCGATGAAGTCTTTGCCAGCTAGGTTGAAAGTTGTCATGATGAAATATTGGGATAACTCAATTTTGGGCAAGATTAAGCAATATTGCCAAGTTCTGCGGTGAATGTCAGTTGCTTAAGCGTAAAAACGTAGCCTTCACAACGACTGCCTTTTCAAAGTTTTACAGCTCGTTTACACTGTTTTACAATCATAAAAGCCGCTCAAGCGCAAGCCAGCATACCTTTACAAGAAAAAATAAATGTTGAAAATTAAACCGTGTTTGGCAGCTTGCCTGTTGCTCCTTGCTGCGGCTTTTATCTTTTCCTGTGGCGGCCCATCCAATTCAAAGGCGGTGGAAGCCAGCAAGCCCACCGACCCAAACAGCCAGCAACTCGCCGACTACGTGGTGGAAATTCATGAGGACAAAAAGGGAACCCTGTGGTTCGGGACCGTGGGGGAAGGCGTCGCCCGTTTTGATGGAAAAACGCTCATTTACCTCAATGTTGATAGCGGCTTGGTGGACAATACCGTGGTAGCCATCGCCGAGGACAGGCAGGGGAATTTGTGGTTCGGCACCCACGGCGGCCTCGCCAAATACGACGGGAAAACCATCACCAATTACACCACAAAGGACGGCCTCTGCAACGACCGGGTTTCCCAATTGCTGATTGATAAATACGGCACCGTTTGGGTGGGCACTTGGGGCAAGGTCTGCCGATTTGATGGCACTACGTTCACCGAGTTTGAACTCCCAACGCCAGCCATCGAACTGCTGCCCTACCAAACCACCATGAACTGGGTCACGGAAATCATGGAGGATTCGAAAGGCAATATCTGGTTCGGGCGGGACGGCTACGGGGCCTGCAAATGGGACGGGAAAACCTTCACCTACTACACCAAAAAGGACGGCCTCCTCTCCAACAATGTCCAAGTCATCCGGGAGGACAAGAAGGGCAATCTCTGGTTCGGCTGCCGTGTCACCGAGAACGACCACCCCGACCCCGACAATCGGAAAGGTGCTGGCGGGCTGAGTCGCTTTGATGGGAAAACCTTCACGCAATTCCCTGAAATAGAAGGACTTGGCACTAACGAGACCTACGCCATCCATGTGGACAAAGAGGGTGACGTCTGGATTGGAGCAAACAAGCTCGGCGTTTATAAATACGATGGGAAAGGCTTCACCCTGTACAAAGAAACGGACCGAAAAGACCTGATAACGCCCAACGGCTACGGCGTTCAGCACCTCCTGAAAGACAGCAAGGGGACGCTTTGGATTGGCTTGTCGGGTGGGCTTTTCCGGTTGGATGGGGAGGTGGTGAGGAATGTGCGGCGGGGTGGGCCGTGGGAGTGAGTTGCTTGAAACCCTTGCTTGGAACAACAGGGAAATGAAAAAGGACAACCAACCAGCGGCCAATGAATAACAACTTATCGCTTTGGAAAGGCGACTTATGAAAAAAGTCGGGCAACTGGAAGGAAAAGCCGACCTCCTGAAAGCCTACACATGTCAACTTATTACTTTGGAAAGGTGATTTATGAAAAAAGTCGGGCGACTGGAAGAAAAAGCCGACCTCCTAGCAGCCTACGCATGGCAACTTATTTCTATGAATTGGCGACTAATGAAAAAAGTCGGGCGGCTAGAAGAAAAAGCCGACCTCCTAGCAGCTTACACATGGCAACTTATTTCCATGGACAGGCGATTTATGGAAAAAGACGAGCGACCGGAAAGGAAAACAGACCTCCCAGAAGCCTAAGCATGGCAACTTATTTCTATGGATTGGCGACTTATGAAAAAAGTCGAGCGACTGGTTCGCTCATGCTAGCATTTTTTCCATTTTTTCAAAAAAACACCCCCAGACGCTGTTTACAATTGAAAAAGCCTTCTGGCAAATTGCCAGGCCTTTCTGCAAGTGTGAACTCCTCCCGGCAAAATGCCAGACCCGGTACGCAACTGTAGAATCTATGGGAATTTTTGTCGGAGGCGTTTGATATTGCAAACCGGAGCTGGGGTTTTGTTTGAGTGGGTTTGCAGTTGTGGAAGGGAGTTTTCTAGTTTTTTCGGGGAAGTAGAGAATAAAGGTGGAAAAGAAAGATTGTTTGCCAAATAAAGATTTTTTGATTTCTTATGGTCAAAATTTGGAAATTTGATGAGGAATTGTTTGTTTTAAGGGTTCGCATAAAATGTATTCGCAAGGAATATTTTTTTATGCGAAAGTTTAGTAGCTTCGTATGCTAGAAAAATATACGCCATAATGGCGGATATGCAATTGTTCCATGCAACCAAAAAGAAAAAATGAATACCGAAGATGCAATAAATTCTTTAAGGGCTTACATAAGACGAACCTTACTGACAAATTTAAATAACCAAAATTTGTTGTTCTTGACGGAAAAATATTCTCCGTTTGAAAACTACCTTATTGATAGTCATGATTTAGATATAACATGGCATCAAAATGAGAAACTGACTGAATTTGATGAACCATACAGAATTTATACCCACAAGTACACGAGAGGTTGTACACTCAAAGGAAAAATTTGGTTCAAGAGCAGAGATACAGAGATATTGGTTGAAAAGGATTTCAAAGAAAGACTTTCGATTGAAGCTATATTAAATTTCACCGAACTAGCATTCAACTTTAATGTTTATAATGAGGAGAAGAAACTTTTAAAAGATTTTAACGACAAAGTGATTGACACATGCAAAGAGAAAAATTTGATTGGACTGGATGACCAGAATTTAAAAATAGACGGGAAGGGATTAACCTCAATTTTTACTGAGATAACAAGAAAACCAAGAACGAACTCTTTTCCTAAGCCATTTAATGATTTTAACGCATTTGATGATTTAACGAGAGTAACCCAAGATGTGAGATTTCTGCTCGGTCAACTGATTTTATATAAACCGTATATCACAAATTACCTTTCAGGCAAGACTACATGGAAAGGACAGACTTTTTTTAAGTATTTTCCAAGCATGTTTGACAAAAGATATTTCATGACAAGTGGATTGATAATAAGTCTTCTCTATAATTATTGGGATAAGGTTGGAGATATAATTGACAATTGTTTCGGAGTGATTGCGGCAGGCAAAAATGTTTACTTTGGTACAGTCATAAAAAACCTGCCTGCTCAATATCACGCTTCTCCAAACTACATTTGGTTGAGAGATTTTAAAGACAATGAATTTCAAGATTTGCTTGATAAGAGAAACGAAATAATTCATTATTCAGCATTAGAAAGTAAGTATTTTGAACAGTATCAAGACAACTATAAAGACGAGGCAGAAATACAAAAATTGCAAAATGAAAAAGAAGAAATTGTGGAATACCTACTAAATCATAATCAATTAATGTTTAATGGTTTTGAACGTGCTATAAAATTAATAGATGAAATAACCTAAGCATGGAACAACGGCTTGCTGTCCATGCCGCCGAACATCCAGCTCGCAAAGCCAACGCACGGCGGCACGGCAACAAGCCAAACGTTCTGCGAAAAAATAAATAAAAAATTGGCCGGGATTCATCCGGCCAACTTTTTCTGATTGCTTGATTTAACTCATCTTGATAACAACTTTCCCTTTTGCCCGGCCAGACTCCACATAAGTCAGCGCATCATTGGTTTGCTCAAATGGAAAGACTTTATCAACAACAGGACGAATTTTCCCTGTTTCAATCAACGCAGTAATTTCACTCAACTGGTTGCCATCCGCCTTCATAAAAAGAAAGAAATAGTTCACGCCAAGTTTTTTTGCTTTCCGCTTCACGCCACCGCTCAAAAGGCTGGTAACCAATCTTAAATACCAAGCCACGCCTAATTTATGGGCAAATTCTGGGGTCGGTGGCCCAACCAAGGAGATAAGCGTCCCACCCGGTTTCAATATTCGCAATGATTGTTCGAGCACTTTAGGGTCACGGTTGCTATGCAAAACCACGTCGTAATCTTTCAGGATGTTTGCAAAATCCTCTTTTTTGTAGTCAATCACCAAATCGGCACCAAGGCGCTTTACCAAATCAATGTTTGTTTCGCTCGTGGTAGTTGCTACAAAAGCGCCCAAATGTTTGGCTAACTGAATGGCAAAAGTGCCAACGCCGCCCGAACCCGCCTGAATAAAGACTTTTTGTCCTTTTTTCAGGTTTGAAATCTCAATCAAGGACTGCCAAGCGGTCAAACCAACCAATGGGATAGAGGCTGCCTCTTCCATGTTGATATTTTTGGGTTTGAGAGCCGCATCATTTTCGTGGAAGGCAACAAATTCTGCAAAGGTGCCAATACTGTAATCGGCGGGTCTTGCGTACACCTCATCGCCAACCTTAAACTTGCGGACGTTTGCACCAACTTGGGTCACCACACCTGCAACATCATGCCCCAAAGCAAAAGGCGGTTTGTATGGAATAAACAATTTAAAATCGCCATTTCTGATAAGCGAGTCCAACGAATTCACGCCTGCGGCACTCACCTGCACCAGCACATCATTAGGTTTAAGCGCTGGTTTTGCAACTTCCATTTGTTGCAGTCTTTCTTTTTTGCCGTAGCGGTTTGCTATAAAGGCTTTCATCTTTTTGAATTTGTTTAGTTAGTTTTTCAAACGTTTGCCGTCTTTTACAAAAGTCAGTGTTTCCTGAATATCATAAGCATGAACAGCCGAGCAAAAAAACGAAATCTTGTCAGAGAATTTTTTAATTTCATCTCCATTGAAAAATTTCTCCATTTCGCTTTTGTTGGCGAAGCCAAGCATCAAGGAAGCCTGAAATTGAACGCCCTTATCATTGTCATGTGCTACATTTGGGGTGTCCCATTGTTTTTGCTTCCACGGGTTGTAGGCTTTGCTTCTCAATTCTTTCAGAAGTCCGGTGTTAGCTAATGCAGGCGTAAGTTCATTATTGACGAATTTTTTAAAGTCTTTTTCGTCCACCCCTTCTTTTATCCTGAAAAAAACCATCGCCCTTGCTTCAATTTTTGAATTAGGGGCGGCTACTTCATACCACCGGGAATGCTTGGGGAATGCAGCGTAAAGTATTGTTCGCTTAAAAAGATTGACTTCATCTTTGAAAGCAAGTTTATTTTGTTTTTTGCCTTTAAATATGGAGAATAGATTCTTCAAGGTGACATCTGCAACGCCATCCACTTTACGATTTTGTGGGATGTTCGTTTCCACGCCATTTATTGCTGGCCATAA
>CAYTZS010000040.1:0-32268 GCA_964442355.1 uncultured Saprospiraceae bacterium
TCTCGTTTTGGTCAGTCACCAACTAAACAACTGCTAACTGACTGCCAACTGCCTACTGTCGAACTGCCAACTAAAACGCAATCTCCACTTCCTCCGATGTCGCCTGGGCCTGGCAGGTGAGTATGTAGCCCTGCTTGATTTCGCTTTCGTCGAGGGCGTAGCAGGCGTCCATTTTTACCGTTCCTTTCGTGACTTTGGCCATGCAGGTAGCACAAGCGCCGCTCGTGCAGGAGTAGGGCGCATCGCCCCCGGCGTCAATGACGGCGAAAAGCAGGTGCTTGCCCTTGGGCACGGTGGTCTCGAAAGTGCGACCATCGAGGTGGGCGACGAGCCTTGCGCCATCAACGGCGGTGCCTGCCGTTGGAGCGGCGTTGGGCGTGGTGGAAAAGTATTCGTGGTGGATGTTTTTCTTGTCAACGCTGTTGCTGAGCAGCGTTTTTTCTACCGCATCAATCATGCCGCCGGGGCCACAGAGGAAGTACTCGGACTGCTTGTGCCGAGGCGGGTTTTCTGCTAGGAATTGTAGAAAAATCTTTCCGTCAATGCGGCCTGTTTTGCCCTCCCAGGTGGGTTTTCCTTTTGAAAAAAGACCGCCCAAACCCTTGGCCTTCTCCAACTTTGGCTGGCTGATCACATGCTCCACGTGCAGTTGACCTTCGTAGCGCTTGGTCAGTGCATCGAGCTGGTTTTTGAAGATGATTTCTTCTTCATTGCGGCTGCCGTAAAGCAGGAATACGAAGCTCATCGGCTCTTTTTCCAGGATGGTTTTCAGGATGGACATGAGCGGTGTGATGCCGCTGCCTGCCCCCACGAGGTAGTAGTTCTTCTTGTTTTCGTCGTTGAGGTCAGTGTGAAAACGACCGTCCGGCGTCATCACTTCGACCACGTCGCCTGCCTTCACCCGGTCGTGGATGTGCGTGGACACTTTGCCACCCTTCACCTTCTTCACGGTGACACTAAGGCCACTTTCGAGCGGACTACTGCACATGGAGTAGCTGCGGCGCTCCTCTTTGCCGTTGAGCGTGAAGCGCAACGTGAGGTACTGGCCCTGTACAAACTGATACTGCTCGGTGAGGTCGGCTGGTACGTCGAACGTAAGCGTAACGGTGTCGGCGGTCTCCCGGGTGATTTGCTTGATAGTGAGATTATGGAAAGATTTGCTCATTTATTATTGTTGAGTTGATAAGGGTTGATGAAGGTTGATAAGGGTTGATTTTTAGAGCGTCGTTGTACGAAATCATCATTCATCAACCTTTATCAACCGCAAAAGTAAGCACGAGTAACAAAAAAGCCGCCCCCCGGTTTGGGAGGCGGCTTCTTGATTTTTGTCATGGTTGAAAAAATCAGAACTTGTAGGTCAAGCCGAAGCGAATCACCAGCGGCGATGCAAAGCTGCTGGTTGGAAGCGTAGTATTGTAAAGGAGCAGAATTTCATAAGCCCAAAGCCCGCCACTGTTGTAGCCACCCCCAACATAAAAGTTGTCGAAAGGGAGCCTTTCTGTAATAATTTCATTAGTTTGAGTATTCACCGAAATTCTTCCGTCACCATCAGGATCGATGGATTCGGCGCTTTGGTGCTCGTACTCCAAGTGGGCAAAAAAGTTTTGGAATGGCTTGACCCTGGCAAATGCCCCCACGGAATAGGAAAGGGGCGTAGCTTTGTAAACCGTGCCATTGCCTTGAAATTTGACACTGTTGTACTCAAAACCAACCCGTGGGCCTACGGAAATAAGGTCATTTACCAATTTGTACCCTACCATTGGGGCCAATCCGAAGGTAAACTGACTTTGGCTGCTGCCGCCAGCAAAACCGAGCGTGAAATTGCCGCCATACCAAAGCTTGTTGGCAAAGCCGCTGTCGTCGAAGTACTCGTCTGTTTTTGTGGATTTCTTCTTCTTGCCCTTTTTCTGGGCAATTGCGTCATTGGTGAACGCTGCTGTGAAGAGCAGCGCCAAAAGGCTGAAAAGCAGGGCTTTTTTCATAGAGCTTAGATTTTTTTGTGTGATAGGTTAATCTTTAACGACTGCTGGTTGCTTTCTGTTGAGACTGAATTGCGTCAAAGTTGTTACAAAAACGATAAATTTTCGGCTCATGACGGTTCAGCGTGAAAAATAAATCTACAGCGTGTTACCCTTGCAAGATATCATCCCCTCCTCGCCGCCTTCGGCGGCTCGTCAGGGGAGAGCATTCTTGGGAGCGTTCCGCCCCCAAACCCCCTGTTTTTCATGCTAAGACGTCATGGGCCAAATTTTCAAACTACGCAGCCCCCCAATCGTCAATCGTAATTCGTCAATCGTAAATCAAACCTACGACTGCAACTTCGGGCCATACGCCAAATCGCCCGCATCGCCGAGACCCGGCACGATGTACGACTTGGCCGTCAGCTCCTCGTCGAGGGCGCCCATCCAGACGTAGGCGTTGGGCAGGGTGCGGCGCACATGGTCGAGCCCCTGGCGGGATGCGATGGCCGTGACGACGTGCAACTGCGACGGATGCCCGAACCGTTTGAGCGCCTTCATGGCCACCTCCACGGAAGCCCCGGTAGCCAGCATCGGGTCGGGGAGGATGAGCACGCAGTCGTTGAGGTCGGGGCAGGAGACGTACTCCAGCGCAATCTCAAAAGTGCCGTCCTTGTGGTGGCGGCGATAGGCGGACACGAACGCACTTTCGGCATTGTCGAAGTAGTTCAACATGCCCTGGTGCATGGGTATGCCCGCCCGCAGGATGGTGCCCAACACGATCCGGTCGGTGGGCAGGTTGGCATTGGCGACGCCCAACGGCGTTTCGACTTCCTGCGGTTGGTAGTTGAGCTTGCGGCTGACCTCGTAGGCCAGTACTTCGCCGATGCGCTCTAGGTTGCGCCGAAAACGCATCCGGTCACCCTGCACATTGACATCACGCAGCTCAGCGATGAAGCGGTTGGCAAGGGTGTTATTTTCACTTAGATTGAATACCATGTCAATTATTTGTGCCGATTTTTCCCCGAAAACCGGCAGCGCAAATGTAGGGAAATAACGGCAGATGGCAGCCGATAGGCGGTGTGCGGTGAATGGAAAAAATATCGCAGGTTTGCGTCCACCGTTGACTGCCCGCCGTCCACCGTCCAAAATGCAGTTTTTATCCAACAAAATGGGGCGGGGAAATGTCGGTGGCGTAATTTCAGCGCTCGCAAACGAAAATCAGCCATGCAATACAGTGAAATCATAAAAATAGCCCTCCGCTCCGTGCGCAACAACCTGCTGCGGGCAATCCTCACGCTGATGATTATTGCCATCGGCATCATGGCGCTGGTGGGCATCCTCACGGCCATCGACAACATGGTCTATTCCCTCAACGACAACTTCTCGGGGCTGGGCGCCAACTCGTTCACCATCTCCCCAAAAGGCGCTGAGCTCAGTGGCTCGGAGGGTGGCAGGCGACAAAAACGGGGCGAATCCATCACCTACAAGCAGGCGCTGGAGTTCAAGGAGCGCTTCGATTTTCCCGCAAGGGTCTCCGTCTCGGTGAACTGCACGGGCAATGCCGCCATCAAGCACGGCGAGGAAAAAACCAGCCCGATCGTGTCGGTGGTGGCCATTGACGAGAACTACATCGAGTCCAAAGGCCACGAAATCCAGCTGGGGCGGGCCTTCACTGCGCAGGAAATCACGAACGGCGGCAACAGGGCCATCATCGGCTCCGACCTCGTCAAGTCGCTCTTCAACGACAAGGCCGAAAAGGCACTGAACAGCACCATCGCCATCGGCAACCTCCAGTTCAGGGTGGTGGGCGTGATGGCCTCCAAAGGCTCGGCCATGAACCAGAGCGAAGACCGGGTGGTGCTCATCCCGCTGCTCGACGGCAAGCGCTACTACGCCTCCCAAAACCAGAACTACAACGTGACCGTCAGCCTTGACGATGCCACGCAGATAGACCAGGCGGAGTCCTACGCCATCGGGTTGTTCCGCAGCGTGCGGCGGCTCATGGCCATTCAAGACAACGACTTCGAAATCTTCAAGAGCGACAGCCTCGTGTCCATCATCCGGGAAAACACCACCAACCTGCGGGCCAGTGCCGTGGCCATCGGCCTGATGACGCTGCTGGGCGCTGCCATCGGCCTGATGAACATCATGCTCGTGTCCGTCACCGAGCGCACCCGTGAAATCGGCATCTCCAAATCGCTGGGCGCTACCCGCAAGAACATCCTCTGGCAGTTCCTCACCGAGGCCATCATCATCTGCCAGATGGGCGGCGTGGTGGGCATCCTGCTCGGCATCTTGGCAGGCTTTGGCGTCACGGCAGCCATGGGCGGCAACTTCGTCATGCCCTGGAACTGGATTGTGATGGCCATCATCGTGTGTACGCTGGTGGGGCTCGGCTCTGGCATCTACCCCGCCATGAAGGCGGCGCAGCTCGACCCGATAGAGGCACTGCGGTATGAGTAGGGGCGGGCATAATGTATAAATAGACAAGGGTTGATAGGCCGCAACGTGAAGTCCTTTGCTGCAATATTTGAGCAGACCCGTTTGGTGCTTTTCAAAGCCGTGTTATTTCCCGTCAAAGGCGATGCAAAAGCCATTAAAGCCGTGTTATTTCCCATCAAGGGCGATGCAAAAGCCACTAAAGCCGTGTTATTTCTCATCAAAGGCGATGCAAAAGCCATCTAAGGCCGTGCGATCGCCATCCAAGAGCGTTTATTTTTGATTTTGGGCGAAATACGAGGACGGGTCGCTTTTTCCGGATTTTTTCCCCACCCTGCTTGGCAAATTGCAGTAGAATAATTTACTTTGTGACCAGATGCTTACCTGCATCTTTTTCTTTAAACTTCATTGAGAAAACCTTGGAAAACGATGGGCTATCAGATGACGTGCTTTGGTGTAGTTGCAAAATCGGGAAGGATTCACCGATGCAGGCACACCAAGGAACTATTTGGCCACAAGGCTGGTGTGGCCATTGAAAATCCTCGCCCACAGGAGACATGAGACAAAAATGGAAAATCAAGTTTTTCCATTTTTGTCGAAGTGGCGAAAATCATCCTTAGCTACCCGAAAATAAGGGGATAAGGATGGGGGTGTCATCCTTATCTACGAGTTCCGGCAAGCGTAAAGATAGTGACAGCAAATGATTTTGACTAACAATTAGACAGCTAACAAGGGGACAACTTAGGGGTAAAATGATTAAGTTTGCGACTAGAAAATGAATAGACCAGATTACTTTAACGTTATAGAGGAACGTCTTAACCTGCTTGCTCTTCGGATTATTTCGAGAGGAAGATTAAATATCTTGGATTTTCACGGTCATTCAGAAAATTTTTATCAGTTTTTCTTAAACGAAGTTTACGGATGGGAAGTAACTAATGAAAATGACGTTAAACAGAATGTTGAGGCAATTGACCTAGTTGACCATACTAACAAATTGGTTTTACAAGTTTCAGCTACTGCAAGCAAACAAAAAATTGAATCTTCCCTTTCTAAAGGCTCTATTAAAAACTATACAGGATACACATTCAAGTTTGTTTCAATTGCTCGTGATGCCGATGAACTAAGAAAAGAATCTTTCAAAAATCCGCACGGAACTACTTTTAATCCAGAAACTGACATTATTGATAAAAACTCAATTCTTTCTAAAATCCGAGGATTAGACATAAGTAACTTGGAATGGATTTACAAGTTTGTAAAAAAAGAATTGGTAAATGAAATCGACCCGCTAAAATTGGAATCAAATTTGGCAACGGTTATCAATATCCTCTCAAAAGAAAATTGGAATAAAAATGAACCTGTGGGAGAAATCAACAGCTTTGAAATAGATAGGAAAATATCTCACAACAATTTAAATTCTGCTAAAATAATTATAGATGACTACTCATTACATTACAGTAGAGTAGATAAAATTTACACCGAATTTGATTTACAAGGGAGTAATAAAAGTAATTCGGTTCTTTCAACAATAAGACAGGAATATGCTAAATTGAAGGGGGATTTATCAGATGATGAATTGTTTTTTGTAGTTATATCAAAGGTTCAAGAGAAAGTGTTAAATAGCTCTAACTATACCTCAATTCCCTTTGATGAACTTGAGCTTTGCATTAATGTTCTCGTTGTTGATGCTTTTATTAGATGTAAAATTTTTGAAAACCCAGAAGATTACAACTATGCTATTACCTGACAACATACATCCGGAGAATAGCATCTACTACAATGGTGCATTTGTAATTGAATCTTTGAAACAGAATCATGAATTCAAATTACTTGATTTGTATCAGGAGGTTAAAACCAAAAGGTCTATGTCGTTTTCAGTTTTTATCCTTTGTTTGGATTGGTTGTATTTAATTGACGTGGCTAGAATTAACAACTTAGGCGAGATTGAATTATGTTCATAAAATCATTATACATAACAAGCGGAGCAAAAGTCATTCGTGAAATAGAATTTCACAAGGGACTGAATTTAATTGTTGATGAAAGCAAAAATCAAATCACAGGAAACAGCGTAGGCAAGACGACTGTTCTGAAATTAGTGGACTTTTGCTTAGGGGCTGATAAGAAAAACATATATGTTGACCCCGAAACAAAACGCGATGAGTATAAACTTGTTAAAGATTTTCTAAATGAAAAGAAAGTTTTAATCACACTTACTTTAACGTCCGATTTAGACAATGAAAATGCAAATGAAGTTGTAATTGAACGAAATTTTTTATCATCCCAAAAGGAAGGAATAAGAAGAATAAATGGGCAACAAATTTTTGCTGAAAATTTTGAAAGTGAACTGTTAAAAGTTCTATTCCCTGACCATATAGAGGATAAACCATCCTTTCGTCAAATTATTTCCCACAACATTAGATATAAGGATGAAAATATTAATAATACTTTAAAAACGCTTGACAGGTATACTTCTGATGCAGAGTATGAGACGCTGTATCTTTTTCTTTTTGGATGTGAATTTACTAAGGGCAATAGCAAGCAAGAGATATTAACTAAAATCAGACAAGAGGACACTTACAAATCGAGATTAGAGAAAAATCAGACTAAAACAGCATATGAAACTGCTTTATCTCTTATAAGCAATGACATTGAGGTATTAAATAAAAGAAAGAGCAGCTTCAATTTAAACGAAAACCTCGAATCAGACTTGAATACGCTTAATAAAGTTAAGTATGACATCAACAAAACAAGCTCAACAATCAGTAAGCTAAATATTAGAAAGGACCTCATTAAAGAAGCAGAGGCTGAACTTCTATCTAGTAAGTCTGATATTGATTTAAGACAACTAGAAATAATATATGAACAAGCAACTTCAAAAATAACTTCAATTCAAAAATCCTTTACTGACCTTGTTTTGTTTCACAACACAATGATTGGTGAAAAAGTCAAGTTCATTACTAAAGAATTGCCTTCAATAGAAAAAGCGATTCAAGAAAATAACAACGCTCTCAAAAGACTTCTTGAAGTGGAGAGAAATTTAACATCTAATATTTCAAAAAGTGATTCTTTTGAGGAACTAGAAATAATCATTGCTGAATTGACTGAAAAATATAGGAAAAAGGGTGAGTATGAAAGTATCATTGAACAACTAAATGAAGTTGACTCTAACCTAAAAAATTTCAATAAGCAATTAAGTGAAATTGACAATGAGCTTTTTAGTGACAGCTTTGAACAAGTTGTAAAAACACAACTAAATAAATTCAATGTTCACTTTGCGTCTATATCTAATAAGTTGTATGGAGAACAGTATGCTGTAAAATATGACATTGTAACCAATAGGAAGGGACAAAGATTATATAAGTTCAGTGCATTCAATGCCAATATGAGTTCGGGCAAAAAACAGGGTGAAATTTCATGCTTTGACCTTGCATATACCTTGTTTGCAGACGAAGAAAATATACCTTGTTTACATTTTTTATTGAATGACAAAAAAGAATTAATGGATGATAAGCAACTTGTAAAAATTGCAGAGTTCGTTAATCAAAATAATATTCAATTCGTTGCTTCTATTCTTAAAGACAAGTTACCAATAGAAATAAATAAGGAAGAATACTTTGTTGTGAAACTGTCACAAGACGACAAACTACTCAGAATCAAAGACTGAGAGAACGCCAGCCGATAACAGCGATTTTGCGTCATGCGGGTTGGCGATGGTAAATTCAAGTGCAGTTTTTCAATTTAGCTTTAGTGCTTGGTTGACAGTGAAGTGCTCCAAAATCCGCTACTGCGCCAAGCGCCAAAACGTTAGCAGCGAGCGACAAAAACCCACAATTCTCGTCCCATCGGAACCGCATCACAGCCAAGAAGCTAAACGGCAGCACCAAGGCCAATCGCAAGTGCTACAAAGATGCCGCCCCGCTGGGGCGAGATATTCCAAATAATGCTTGCATGTATCACGTCATACAGTTTTTAGACACAGATTCACACAGATTACACAGAGTGCTTGCAATCGGGGTATTATGAGGTAAAGTCAGCGAAATCAGTGAAACTCAGTATCGAATATTACGCTGATTATCTTTGATTTGTAAAACCTGCACGGACGATTGCCCTCCCAACTCATCACTCATCTCTCATCACTCCCAACTCCTATCTTTGCAAAATCATGCACCACAAACCCATCCTCCTCGCCCATTGCCAGCAGCACATCGCCCAGCGCCTCGGCACCATCACGCAGGCGCAGGAAGCCATCCGCCAAGCCCTCGACGAAGAGACCAAGAGCACCGCCGGCGACAAGCACGAAACAGGCCGGGCCATGATGCAACTTGAGCAAGAAAAGCTTTCGGTGCAACTGGCAGAGGTGCGGCAGCTCCAGCAGGTGCTGGACCGCATTCAATTGGAGGATTTGCCGCACGGCATCGGGGAAGGCAGCATGGTGAAGACCAGTCAGGGCAATTACTTTATCGCCATCAGTGCCGGGAAGCTGGAACTGGAAGATGGGCTCTATTACCTCGTGTCCTTGGCATCGCCCATTGGTGCGGCATTGGCGGGCCGCAAGGCGGGCGAGCATATTTCATTTCGGGGACAACAGGTTTCGATTCTGGAAGTGGCGTGATTGGGCCGTCAAAAGTTTCATGCCCGGCGCACCCTCACCGCAAAAGCCGCTGCCGGGTTTTCCACCAACAACTGTTCGATATGCCTTTGCTTGAAGCCTTTCTGCCGCAGCAGGGGGATTAGTTTTTGGAAGATATTGGTGTAGCCAACGATGTTTTCACCGCCGGGCTTTTCGGGGTCGTACCAACCCGCATCGTGCGAAATCAGCACCCGGTGCAAGCAGTTGTTGGCCTTGAGCGTGTCTATCCATGTCGCATAGTTTTCGAGGTCGCCCCAACCGATGCCGTCGAGGCTCACCCATGCACCCATTTTGGCTGCTTGGGTGTAGGTGTGCTTCTTCAACTCGGATTGGGCATGAACCCACACAAACGCGTCGGGTTTGACCCCCATTTTTTTCAGCACCTCCAGTTGCCCGAAGGCCGCCACGGCAGGCCCCGTGTGCGAGCAGATGGTGAGCCCGGTTTCCAAGTGCGTCAAGGCTGCTGCTGTGA
Organism: uncultured Saprospiraceae bacterium; assembly: GCA_964442355.1. Classification (GTDB taxonomy): domain Bacteria; phylum Bacteroidota; class Bacteroidia; order Chitinophagales; family Saprospiraceae; genus UBA6168. Next base: position 9,500 of record CAYTZS010000040.1, read on the forward strand.
TGAGCTTTTGTTCCAATTCGGAGAGTTCGCCGCCGTTCACGCCGATTTTCATGAACCCAGGTTGGATGCCCGTGTCGCCGATGCCGTTGCGGGCTTCGTCAATCCACTTTGCTGCGAGTTGTTCGGCGGTTTCAGTGAAGGCCCAAGCAGGCAGGTATTTGTAGCCCACGGCCCCGTAGTAGCCTGTGTTGGTGAGGATGTTCACACCGCTTTTTCCGAGAGGATTTTGAAAAGGCGCACGTCTCGCCCAATGAAATCGGGCGTGCAATCCAGGATTGTTTTCACCCCGTTTGCCTTTGCTTCCAGCAGGTAGGGCAGTACTTTTTCAACCACCTCATCCAGCTTCCAGCGGCTGGCGTTGATTTTGTCCGCCCCGATGAAGTCCACCAGAAAATGCTCGTGTGTGAGGGTGAGCCCCATTTTTGTAGCGTCCATTTTGCCATGAATCGTCATGACATAAGGCCGCTGTTTTGGCAAGCACACCGCCAAAGCAAGACCTCCCTTGATGAAATTGCGTCGTGTCAACATGGTTGAAAATGCTGACTATCACGGATTGTAGTGATGTTGCCTTTTTGATTGACGATTGATGATTATCCCGCCTTGCGGGACAGGCTATGATTGCCGATTGTTGATGGAATTGAAAATGGATGGTTTTTGATGGCTGAAATCAGCCATTGACAATCTAAAAATTTACCATCAAATCAAATATCAACATTCATTTAATCATCAATCGTCAATCAAAACCCCATCACTACAATCTGTGATAGTCAGGAAAAATGAAATTAGCATAACAACCAAAAGCCAATCGCCAACAGCCAACGACCCACCTCCTCAATACGTCACCCTCGGGTCTGCCAATCTGTACAGCACATCCGAGAGCAGCATCCCAGCGATGGTCAGCACCGAGCCGAGCATCAGCACGGTGAAGACGATGGGCCAATCCTTTTGGAAAATGGCGTTGTAAGTCAGCCAGCCCATGCCCGGTATGTCGAATATGACCTCAATGGCCACCGACCCCGCAATGGCCGAAGGCACCACAGATGCCAGCAAGGTGATGAGCGGAAAGACAGCGTTGCGCAAGCCGTGCCGCCAGATGACGTCCCGCTCCGGGAGTCCCTTCGCACGGGCGGTGCGGATGTAGTCTTGCCCCAGCACGTTGGCCATGCTGCCCCGTGCCTGCCGGGCAATGAAGGCAACCGACGGGTAGGTCAGGCAGGCTATCGGCAGCAGCAGGTGCGGCATCGCCAACCAGATTTGCTTCCACCACGGGGCGGTGGTGGGGATATTGCCGAGGCCGGGGCCGGGGAAGATGTCCATGCCGTATTCCCGGGTGGTGAAGAAGATGAGCAGCAATGTGGCCACCCAAAATGCAGGCAGCGAGTAGCCCATGAACAGGGCGGCGGTGGTGATTTTGTCAAACAACTTCCCCCGCTTCACCGCCGACCAGACGCCCAGCGGCACGGCCAGCAGAAAGGCCAGAAAGATGGCCGAAACGCTGACCACCAGCGTCCAGAATAGGGCAGGTTGCAGCTTTTTGGCCACGGGTTGCCGCTCGTGTACCGACGTGCCGAAGTCGCCCCGCACAAAACCCATGAGCCATGTATGGTATTGATTGTCAAGGCCATACCAATGAAAGGCGGGCATCCACAGCTTGTTGGGCGTGGCCTCGGCCTTCATGGTTTCGTAGCTTTTATCGAGGGCAAAAAAATCGGAGCCAAGCTTAGTGGCCAAAGCCGGGCTTTTGCCGAAGGCGGCCTCCATTTCGTTCAGTCGGGCCGTGATTGCGCCGTCCAGGTAGCTGGTGTAAAGCTCCCGAAGCGGCTGCTTGAGGGGCGTTGCGGCGGCCCGCAGGCTGTCCGGCAGGCCGAGCATTTTCAGGTCGAAGGAGCGGATGCCGTTGTACCATGCCTCGACTTGGGGCCAGTTGCCGTACTGCCCGATGAGCTTTTCGAGCGTGGCACGTCGGTACCCGATTTGCACCCGGTACAGCGTGTCGGGGTAGGCTTTCGCAGCGATGGAAAAGTAGAAGGCGGGCTTGTCCAAGTGCAGCATGGCCGCTGTTTGGGCGTAGCCTTTTTCGGCTGCCAGCAGGTCTTCTGGCCTCGTTGTTTTCCCGAAAACATCTTCGCCCAAGTACTGTGCCACGGGGTCGCCGGGTGCCAGCCTGCTCAACCCAAACGCCAGCAAGCTGACCAACAACAAGGTCGGCAGAAACAGCAGGATGCGCTTGAGGAGGTAGGTGGGCATGTGAACTGTGAATGGTGAACTGTGAACGGGCGAACCATTCACAGTTCAACTTTTACTTCTTCAACTTCAAATGTTGCAGGGAGATGCCGAGCCGGCTCACCACTGGCTCGAAGCGTTGGTGAACGACCATGCGCTCCTGCGGGCTGAACATGAAGATGACGGGCTGCTCTTGGTAGATGAGTTGCTGGAAATCCTTGTAAAGCTTTTCACGGCTGGCCTCGTCTGGTGCGTTTTGGATGGCATCGATCAGGGCATCGGAGTCGGCGTTGCCGAAGCGGGAGTAGTTGCTGCCGCCGGGCTGGGCGCTGTCGGTGTGCCAGAGCTGCTTGGGGTCGTCGGGCACGGGTTGGTTGCCAGCGCCACGGGCAGCGAGTTCGAACTCGCCGTTTTTCAGTTTTTCACCCAAAACCTTGCCCTCCACGGCCATCGGTTCTATCTCGATGCCGACTTTTTGGGCATTGTTTTTCAGCAGCAGCGAGAAGCCTTCGGAGAAATTGCTGCCAGCTGTGTAGAGGTATTGCAGCTTCATTTCCACCACCGCACCATCAATGGTTTTGTCCACCGTGCCGTTGCCGTTGCTGTCTTTCCAGCCTGCCGCTTCGAGCAGCTTGCGGGCCTCGTCGAGGTTCATGGCCAGGGGCTTCAGTGAGCTGTCGTAGTATTTTTTATCTGGTGAAAATGGGCCGAGTGCCCGCTCGGCAAGGCCATCGTAGAGGTCCTTTATCACCATGTCCATGTCCACGCAAAGCGCCAAAGCCCGGCGCACCTGCTTGTCGGCCAGTTTCGGGTTCCGGTTTTGCATGGCGGTATAGAAATAGACGTAAGTCGGCGGCGTGAGGAAGCTGTAGATTTTTTGCACAAAATCCACGTTGCGCAGCTCGGTGAACTGCTTGGCGTCGAGTTCGGTGGCGATGTCCACACTCTCGTCCTTGATGGCAGCGATGGCGGCCACTTGGTCCTCGATGGGCAGGAAGATGAACGTGTCGGGGTAGGCTTGCAGCAGTGGGTACTGTGCAGCCAGTTTTTCGCCCCACCAGTTTTCCTTTTTGGCCAGTACGACCCGCTGGTCGTCCACCCATTCCACCAGTTTGTAGGGGCCAGAGCCGGAAATCACCTCACGGGAGAACTTTGGGGAGGTGTAGGCATCGGCGAACTGCTGGAGCGCCGGGTCGTTGGCCAGCGTAGCGGCTTTTGCAGGGTCGGTGAGGTCTTTCAGCGTGAACTTATTCATCAATCCGCCCTCGTCGTACACGTGCGCTGGCAGCACTGGCAGCGAGGAGATGGCCTCCATGTTGAGGAAGTATTTTTTGTTGGTAAAAACCGTGAACAGCTTGGGGTTGGCCTCGTCCACTTCGATGTCCCGCACAAATTCCACGTAGCCCAAGAAGCGTTGTGTGGGCATTTTGGGGTTGAAAAGCGCCTTTAGCGTGAACTCGTAATCTTTGCCAGTGACGGGTTTGCCGTCGTCCCAGACTGCCTCCGGGAAAATCTCGTAGGTGAATGACTGGCCAGCTGCAAACTCGCCCTCCGTGATGTCCAGAACCGTGGGCGCTGCTTTGATGGCCTGCGGGGCCAAGGTGAGTGCCTGGTAGTCAAAGTTCATCAGGTTTTGGTAAACAAGCTCCATCGCATAGCGTTCGTATTTTGTGCGAAAGAGGTAAGGGTTCATCGTCGTGATGGCCGCTGCTTGGCGCACCCGCACAGTGTTGTCGTTGTGCTTCCAAGCGGGTGCATCTTTGCCGCAAGAAGACAGGAAAACAATGGCCAAAACGGAGAGGTAGAGGGTAAGTCGCATTTTTTTCATTTTGAGATTTTTTGAACCGGAACTTGCTTTTGCTGTTCCGGCAATGAACGCCCGAAGTTAGAGCAAATTCGTCATTCGTCATTTGTCATTTCTCCTTGAAGATTCATGCTTCAGTAGTTAACGACCAATGTCGAATGACACAATGACCAGTAATTTTATGTCCACCATACTCATCGCCGGAGGTACCGGCCTCGTCGGAAAACACCTTAGCCAAATGCTTCAAGCTGCTGGCCACACCGTACTGCACCTCAGCCGCAAGCAGAAGCTGAATGCCAAGTTCCCTGCCTATGCCTGGGACTTGAGCAAAAAGACCATTGACCAAGCTGCTGTTGACCGGGCCGACTATATCATCAACCTCGCTGGGGCAGGCATCGCCGATGAGCGTTGGACGCCGGAGCGAAAGCGCCTCATCATTAGCAGCCGGGTGGACAGCACCTCGCTCCTGAAAGCTGCCATCGAGCGCCGCCCAACACCGCTCAAGGCGTTCATCTCCGCCTCCGCCATCGGTTTCTACGGCAGTCGGGGCGACCAACTGCTCACCGAATCCGATGACACAGGCAAGGACAGCTTCCTTGCCGAGTCGGTGGCACGGTGGGAGCAAGCGGTGGAAAAAATCGCCGAGACGGGCCTCCGCACCGTGGTGATTCGCATCGGCGTGGTGCTCTCTACCCGGGGCGGGGCGCTGGAAAAAATGCTGATTCCTTTCCGTTTTTTCAATGCCACCTATTTCGGCAACGGTCAACAGTGGATGTCGTGGGTGCATATCGACGACATCTGCCGGATGTTTATCGAAGCCATTGACAATGAGCAATTTAACGGCATCTACAACGGCGTTGCGCCGAATCCGTTCCGCAACCGTGACCTTGTTTGTGAGCTGAGAAAAGCCCTCGATAAGCCTGCTATTTTGCTGCCTGCGCCAGAAATCGCCTTGCGGTTGGCCATGGGCGAGATGGCTGACGTGGTGTTCGAGAGCACCCGTGTTTCATCCAAAAAAATTGAAGCGGCGGGGTTCAAGTTCCGATTCCCCGAATTGCTGCCTGCCTTAAAGGATTTGTTACGGAGAAAAATCTGAACTTTGCGAAAAACAGACTTTAGAAAATAGATATTAGAAGCTAGATTGGCCTTGTCTTAATTCTAATGTCTATCGTCTTTTTCTCCGAAACATGTTCCGATTCGAGCACCCCACTTATCTCTACGCATTTGCATTGCTGCCACTGATGGCAGTGGTTTTTTGGCTGTTTTGGCGCTGGCGCAAACAGGCGATTGACCGCTTTGCCGAGCGCCACCTTGCACCGCTGCTCATGCCGGAGGCATCCCGCTGGAAACACCGGTTGAAGTTCGGGCTGCTGTTGCTGGCGTTGGCCTTCCTCATCGTTGGAGCTGCCAATCCGCAGTGGGGCAGCAAGCGGGAGAAGGTCAAGCGCAAGAGTGTGGATGTGCTCATCGCCATCGACATCTCGAACAGCATGTACGCCGAGGACATCGCTCCGAGCCGCTTGGAGCGGGCGAAGAAATTTGCCGAAAACCTGGTGGAAAAGCTCAAGGGCGAGCGCATCGGCCTCGTCTATTTTGCCGGGAGCGCCTACCTGCAAATGCCTGTCACTACTGATTACGCCGCCGCTGAAATCTTCCTGCGCAGCGCCAGCCCTGACCTTGCTGCCTCGCAGGGAACGGCCATCGGTGAGGCCATCGGCATTGCCCGCCGGGCTTTTCAGGAAGGTGAAAACAAGTCGCACAAGGCCCTCATCATCATCACCGATGGCGAAGACCACGACGGCGAGGCTGTTGCGGAAGCAGAAAAGGCACGAGAAGAGGGCATCATTCAGTTCACGGTGGGTGTGGGTACAGCAGAAGGTAGCTTCATTCCCATGAGAATAGGCGGCCGGGAAGATTACAAGCGCGATGAAAGCGGACAGCCCGTGCGCTCCAAGCTCAACGAGGCCATGCTCGCCGACCTTGCCCAGAAAGGCGGCGGCACTTACCTGCACATCAGCGACGGTGACGCTGCCGTGGCCGAGGCGCTGCAAACCCGAATCAACCAGATGGAGAAACAGGAATTGGAGGTACGCGCCTTTTCATCGTACAACAGCTATTTCCAGTACTTCGTCTTCATCGGACTGGCGCTGCTGGCTGTGGAGTGGCTGGTGTCGTGGCGGAAGCACAGACTGGAGGGAAGGGATATTTTTGGATGAAAAAATTGATTTCTTCCATGCCCATCAATTTTTCCCTGCCTGCAAGAGTATCTTTTTTATCAGGACAATCTGGCCTAGGTGGTAGTGGCTGTGCTCAATGATGCCGTGAAGATTCCTGTAGTAACTCCCGTATTTTTCATCCGTGAAGTTCTCCCAAAGCTTATGCTCCGGTAGTAGCGCTACCAAACTGGCGAAGCTTTCGGCGTCAGCCCACATTTTCTCCAAAAACTTTTCCCAGTCTTCTTGAGATTGGATGGGCGGGTGGGCGAAACTGTAAGCGTCCTTGGCTTCAAGTGGCCCACCTTGCAGCACCTTTAAGACAGCGCTCACATAATAATTCACATGGAAGGCGAGGGTTGCAATGGTGTTGAACGAATAGACTTGCGTTACTGCTTGCTCCCAAGTTACGTCCGACAAATTGTCCTTAAGGTTGGAACAAGTCCAGTTCCCACCAAAATGGATTTCCCTGAAGTGTTTGGCTATTTGTCCTGTGAGATTCATGTGCGAGTAGTATTGATTGCTGTCAACGATTAGCGTCCAAGGCGGTCAAGCCATCACTTCCCGGTGCTCCACCAACTCATCCGATTGCAATAAAAATCGTTCCTCCCCTGCAAAGAACCTCGGTTTGTGGAAATCCTCCCCAGCGAAAAGTTTGACGGCATCCATGTCCTTCCAGTATGAGATGAAAGTATGGCGGGTCACGTCGCCCTCGGTCTGGTGGAAGAAGGTAACGCCGAGGTTGCCGGGTGTGGCCGTGCAATTGGCCACGCAGTTGGACTTGGCAAGGCTTACGTACTCGTCCGTCATGCCAACGGGCGTGGCCCCATGCCAGATACGGGCGATGGCAGGCGGTGCAACTGGTTGAATATCAACGACTTTTACGGCCCCGACAGGCATAAAGCCCATGAGGTCGGGCGTGGGGTTGGGTTGTTTGAACAAATTGAATTTTTCGAGAAACGGGATTTTCGTCTTGATGAAAACCACGCCGGTAAGCATCAGCACGGCTGCGATGAGCGATTGGCCAGTGATGATTTCGTCGGCCAAAAACCAGCCGAGGAACATAGCCACCACGGGGTTGATGTAGTTGGCAGTAGCTACTTTGTCGGGCGTGGATTTCACCAGCAAATAGTTGAAGGCGGAAAAAGAAATGATGGAGCCAAAAATCACAAGATAAATCCATGAAAAGCCTCCCCTGTCCGTGACGTTTGACCATTGGAACTTGAATGCTTCCCCTGAAATAACGCTGACCAACAGCAGCACGCTTCCCCCCGCTAGCATTTGGATGGCAGCGCTTTGGAGCTTGTTGTTGGGCATATCTGTCTTCGAGAGCCGCACCGAGGCGATGCCCCACGACAGGATGCTGATGAGGATGATGCCGAGGCCGAGCATCGTTTTTTCACCACCAATGAACTGGTCTTGCCCCACAAGAAAGGTCATGCCTATCATGCCCAAAAAAGTGCCCAGAACCCCTGCCAAGTTTGGTTTTTTGCCATGAAGTTGCCACATCAGCAGCAGGATGAACAAGGGCTGGATGGCGGCCATGAGCGCCACCATGCCTGAGCTGATGAACTGTTCGGACCACACCATGCCGCCCGTGCCGACGGCAAGAAACATGATGCCGAGCGTGGCGGCGTTTTTCCACTGAGCAGGCGTCGTTTTGCTACCCCCGAAAAACTGGCTCAGGAAAAATAGCACAATGCCAGCAAGCGCAAAGCGACTGCCCGACATGAGCAGTGGTGGTATGTCTTGGATGGCGTACCAGTTGGCGAGGTAGGTGGAGCCCCACACGAAGTAGATGAGGCCGAAACAGATGGGAACTAACCATTTATCTTTGAGTAGGTGCTTCATTGCAGAAATGTGGGAGGTTCGTACTTGATGTTATTTTCCAAATCAGAACTAAATAAAAAAAGTGTCCCGAATAAAGTTCCGGGACACTCGCTGTAAACGCTGTTTGATTTCTCTTTGTTCTCGAAAAAAGTGAAGCTTTTATGCTGCTTTCGCCCTGGAAGCGTCCTCGTACATTTTTTGGAGCTTGCGTCGGGCGAAGAAGATGCGGCTTTTGATAGTGCCGAGCGGCGCATCGAGCTTTTCTGCGATCTCATCGTACTTGTAGCCTTTGTAGGCCATCCAAAATGGACGCTTGAAATCCTCTGGGAGGGCGCTCACCATTTTGAGCAGTTCTTTGTAGGCCATCATCATCTCGCCGTCGTTTTCGATGCCCGGGCCACCAGAATTAAGGTAGTAGCTGTTGGGCGTTTGGTCGAGAATGACGCCCCGGCGCATCTTTTTCCGGTAGTTGTTGATGAAGATGTTGCGCATGATGGTCACCGCCCAAGCCTTGAAGTTGGTGTCGGGCGTGTACTTGTCTGCGTTGGAAATGATGCGGTATGAAGTATCCTGAAAAAGGTCGTTTGCATCGGCCTCGTTGCCAGTCAACTTCAAGGAGAAAGCCCTAAGTGAGGGGCTTATTTTATCTAATTGGCTATAAATGCTTGATTCCATGTCAGGTGATTTTCGGTGAACAGTGATTCTGTAAATATTTTTTACAAAATTACATCAGCTGAAAAATTTTTGCAAACCATTTTTCCTATTTAGACGAAATCTTGACGTTTTTAATGGTATTTTAACAGTTTTGAACAGTGGTTAAACTTTTGGAATGATAACGCTGTTTACACAAAGCCCTCAAAAATGAAAGTTGGTCTGATTTTTTGTAAAAATCATCTACAAAACACAGGAATTAATAGAACTTCGTAACATAAGCAGGATTGCCCTATGATGGACATAGTGAAGAACGACAGCGGATTTTGCCTTTCCGAGAACTTGCGCTCCTTGAGAAAGCGCATGAAGTGGAGCCAAGAAGAACTTGCCGACAAGGTTGGCCTGAACCGTGGCAACATCGCCTCCTATGAAAACGGTACCGCCGAACCAAAAATCTGCAACCTTGTCAAGATCGCGCACTTGTTCAACATCTCCGTCTTTGACCTCACGCACAATAATCTAAGGGAAGAAAACTCCATAGAACAGGCTACTGCAAAGCAGCAAAATGGCTTCGCACAGCCCGGCCCTGACCTGCTTGGCCAGTTTTTGCGGGAGGCCGAAGACTTTCAGCAGGCAATCAAAGGACTGAATTGCCTGTTCCGGCTGAGGACCAAAAACTCTGCTGAACTGCCCGAAGAGGCCATCTTCCTGAAAGAGCAATTTGAGCAACTCTATGGCCTGACCGACCAACTCATGTCCTCGCACCTAGAGATTTTGAACATTATCAAAGAGAAATGCCCACAGCATGGCAGTTCGAATGGCATGGAGCACCCTTCTGCTTGATGCTATCCAAGACTTTCCGGGTTTTAGAAACCTGGAAAGTCTGACCCAACTGCTTCCATCCAACTTTTCCTTCCTAACATTGCGGGAAACTTCGCCAACTTCATGGACACCAAACAACAGTCCAGCTACAAGACTGAGGTGATTGAACGTGGCCAAATCGAGGATGCGGTTTGGAACGACTTCATTGCCCGCTCGCCACAGGCTGCGCCTTACGGCTGCACTTGGTACTTGGATGTGGTATGGCCCGGCTGGAAGGCCATCGTTGTATCGGAGAAGGGGCAATGGCTCGCTGCGATGCCCTATAAAATTTCGAAGAAATACGGTATTGCGTACGTGTTCAACCCACCATTCTGCCAGTACGTCGGCATCTTTTTCGGGCAGGTGGAAAAGAAGAACGCAACCCTGACATTTGCCCTGAAAAAAAGGCTGGTGAAGGCCATCGTGGAGGCACTACCAACCGAAATGAGGGTGTACAACGTCAAATTCGCCCCTGAATTCGATTACCCGCTGCCGTTCCATTGGGCTGGCTTTGAGCTAAGTGCTCGCTACTCGTACTGGCTTGACAATCAACAAGATAGGGCTGGGATTTTCAAAAATTTCGAAGAGCGCACCCGAACCTACATCAACAAGGCAGTGAAGAGCGGATTGGCTGTCCAGCCCATTGAGGACATCGAAGCCATCGTTGGTTTGGCCACCGAGCGCAACAACTACCAGTTCGATGCGCCACTGCTTAAGAAGCTTTGGGCCGCATTGCGCCAGCAGCAAACAGGGGTAGCACTTGAGGTGCGTGATACGGACGGACAACTCCACGCTGGGTTGATTTACGTGCAGTTTCAGAACAAAATCATCCTTCTTTTTACATCGCTTGACACTGCATTCGGACAACAGGGCGGTATGCCCTTGGCCATCTGGCGTGTCATTGAATCGGCGGGACAAGAGGTGCAGGTGATTGACTTCGAAGGCTCGATGCTGGAGCCAGTTGAGCATTTTTTCCGGGGGTTTGGCACAAGGCCAGTGCCCTATTTGCAAATCCAAAAAAATACTTTCCCTAAGCCAGTTCGTTGGCTACTTGGATAAAAGCCAGTAATTGCGGCACAATTATCGTAAGCTCTCAATTCTTGGCGTCGCTACAAAATGTTGCCCTCCCGACATCGTCAAAATTTTCAACCTCCCATCGTTTGAATATGCTAATTTTGTATTCCAGCACACGGGTACAAAAGAACAGCAGTAAAGCAACCAATTTTCGTTAGGGGTATCTCATTCATTTTATCATTTTGCTTGAAAAAGCACCTATTCGCCCACGAACTACCATTCATCGCTATGAAAAAGACATATCTCTACTTGTTATTTTGCTTGTTCGGCAATGTGTTGGCCGCCCAAGTCACCATGAACAACAGTGTGTTGCTGGAGGGCAATACCTTCCTCTGCCAACCAGGCGTGGTGAACAAATCGCCGGGCAAGGGAGCTTCTTTTTCCTACACCTTCAATCCCGACTACAAGATGCTGCCGCCCGGTGCGGAAAATCCTACCAAAGTACGCCGAAACGAGCGCTTCGACACCCGCTTGAAAATCCCAGTGGTGAACGCTCCTCAATTTAAAATGATGTTGGGCTTCGACTATACCCTGGAGCGTTACCATTTCACGGACATCGACCCTGACAACTACCCGCTGTTTAAGCACCTCAACGAAACAGAACTTAAAAATGCGGGCGTCTCTGCCACCTTCTTCCACCCCATCAACCACAAATACTACACTTCCGTCCGCATGAGCGCCAATTGGCAGGGCGATTACAGCACTTTCATCAGCATGGACAACCGCTACGCTGTGTACCGCGTGACCGGTGTTTTTGGGGTAAAAAAACGGGAGGATTTGGAGTACGGAGTAGGCGTTTTGTTCAACCGGGGCTACCGTGGTGGCAACTCCATCGTGCCTTTTGGTTACTACAACCAAACCTTCAACGAACACTGGGGCATCGAGGCAGTGCTGCCCACCAATGCCAAGCTCCGCTACAATTTCAATGAGCGGCAGTTGGCCATGTTCGGGGCTGAGTTTTCGAGCCAAAACTATGCGCTCAATGTGGAAGCACCCCTGCCCTCCAACCAGACCAAGCATAACCTCTATCACTTCCGCCGTTCTTCCATTGATGTGGTCGGCATGTTTTACCAGCGCCTCAGCGGCTGGACCTGGTTGCAGTTCAAAGCCGGGTATGCCTTCGACAACAACTCCGACGCCCGTGACCTACCCCTGCGCCTCACCCACCAACTCAAGCCATCGGGCAGCGTGGTCGGCATGGTCAGCTTCTTCATTTCGCCGCCCAAGCAGTGCATTGACAAACCTAGCGCTCAAACGCCCACTGGCCTGTAAAGTGCCAAGTGGCGGGCCACATACTTGCCAATCACGTCAAACTCCAAGTTGACAGAATCGCCTTTTTTCAGGTTCTTGAAATTGGTGTGCTCAAACGTGTAGGGGATAATGGCTACCGAGAAATCGGCCTTCCCCACTTCGGCGGCAACGCTCGGCTGCACCACCGTCAGGCTCACGCCATTGACACAGATGGAGCCTTTGTCCACGAGCAAATATTCAGGCAGGAAATTGTATTCAAAGCTGAAAACCCAACTGCCATCGAGCGTTTGCACGGCGGTGCAGGTGGCTGTTGTGTCCACATGCCCCTGCACGAAATGGCCGTCCAGCCGGGCGTTGGCCCGCATGGCCCGCTCTAGGTTCAGGCGGTCGCCCACTTGCAACTGGCCGAGGTTGCTGCGCTGCAAGGTCTCGTCAATGGCCGTGACCCGGTGCGTGCCTTCCCCCAATGCCACCACTGTCAGGCAGACGCCGTTGTGCGCCACACTCTGGTCAATCTTCAGCTCGTGGGAAATGGGAGACGAAACGGTGAAATGGGCGTTGCTGCCCTCCCGCTCGATGGCGATGATGCGCCCGAAGGCTTCGATGATTCCGGTAAACATTTTGAGTTGGCAGTTAGACAGTTGGCAGGTGGCAGTCAGCAGAAAAGTGCTGGACGGGCCGAATCCATTGCCGATTAGGAAAGCTGCAAAGCTATGCAAAAGGAAGTGGGCAAAAAAAAAATGGAGGACACTGCTTTCAGCGTCCTCCATTTACATTCATTCGCTAAGAAATACAGAAAAATTTATTTACAGGTACGAATGTAGGATGCTTCATCGGATTCTGTGGAAGGGATATACCAGCCGTATAAATGCGTAGATGATTGGCGAACGACAATAGATGTTGAAAGGTGTTGAGGTATGAGGGTTCGAAGCCGGGCATACCTCAACACCTCCACCCCTTCATAACTCCAAACCCCTCTGCCTCACTGCCTCAAACAGCACGATGGCTGCCGAGGCCGACACGTTCAGCGAATCCACTTGCCCGGTCATCGGGATGATGAGGCGCTCGTCGGCTTGCTCCACCCAGTAGTTGGAGATGCCAGTGGCCTCGGTGCCCAGCACGAAGGCGAGCGGCTGGCGTAGGTCGGCAGAGTAGAGTGGCTTGGCTGCTTCCAGCCATGTGGCCATGATTTTTATGTTGTTGCTGCGCAAAAAAGCAACAGCTTCTTCTGAGGGCAATGCCACCACTGGTACGGTGAAGATGGCTCCCAAGCTTGCCCGGATGGCGTTCGGATTGAAAATATCGGTGTGCGGGTCGCAGACAAGTACGGCGTCCACCCCGGCGGCATCGGCGGTGCGGAGCATGGCGCCGAGGTTGCCGGGCTTCTCCACGCTCTCCATGATGAGCAGGAGCGGGTTTTCGGAGAGGCGCAGGTCGGCGAGGCTGGGGCTTTTCATCTTGAAAACGGCCACCACGTTGGGTACGCCTGTGCGGTAGGCGACTTTCTCAAAAACCTGAGCATTGGTAGCAATCACCTCGGCGGGCGGCACGACAGCGTTTTTCAACAGATTTTCGACGATGGAAAACGACGTGACAGCCTCCTCAAACAACACTGCCGCTGCCTCGAAGCCGCTCCGAAAGGCCAACTCAACCTCCCGCAACCCCTCAGCCACGAACAAGCCCTGCTCCCGGCGGTCACGGGCCTTGGCACCGAGCACGGCGATGTTTTTGATGAATGGGTTTTGCGGACTGGTGATTTGTTTCAGCATGGTGGCTTTGATTTCATCTTGGACTTCTGGCGCAAAAAAAAGAGTAATTGTTGATAATCCAGACGTTGCACAAAATCGTAGTTAAATTTGGTAGTGGTTGTGAGCCGCTGCTAATTTTAATACATCCACCTTTTAAACTTCTCGTCATGCCGAAATTCATCTCCATTTGCTTCACCTTTTTATTGACCTTCAATGCTTTGTCGGCACAAAATGGCCAGCCAGTGCAAGGTGGCACAATTACCAACCTTTATGATGCATTCGGCAAAAACCCAGCACTGACCAAGGACTTCGGCTTTTCGTGCATCACCGAATACCAGGACAAAACCATCCTCTTCGATGCTGGCAGCAATGCAGATGTTTTCAAAAAGAACACGGAACAACTCGGCTTTGACCTCTCGAAAGTGGACATTGTGGTGGTGTCGCATGGCCATTTCGACCACCTGAACGGTTTGGATTACCTGCTACAAGTCAATCCAAAAGTGAAAATCTACTTTCCCTACGACATCTTCTGGGGAGCGCCGGTGCCTTTCGATGCGACGGGCCAAGAGCCTGCGGCAAGGGACTCGTTGCCCATGCACATGCAGTATTTTGATGGCGGCAATACCAAGTTCAGCATCAACCAATCAGGCCGCTTTTGGGGTGCAAACATCGAATTTGTGAAAACCTCCAAGGAGATTCTGCCGGGCCTGAGCATCGTCGCCACCAGTTCCGAGTTTATGGGCTATTTTTCCTGCTACCCGAACAAGAGTTTCGTGGAAGGACAGTTCGAGGAACACGACCACGAATGCAAGAACACAGGACTGCCAGAGCTTTCGTTGAGCATGAAAACCGACAAAGGGCAAGTCCTCATCGTCGGCTGCTCGCACACGGGCGTGGAGAAGATTGCAAGGCAAGCCAAGGACTTCACCAAGGACCAAATTGAACTGGTCTATGGCGGCTTCCACATGCTGCCGTTCGACAGAACACAGACCGACAGCCTCGTGAAGCTGCTCAAAGACGAACTCCAAATACATCGGGTAGCGCCCGCCCATTGCACGGGGCATCTAGCCTTCAAGCGCTTGCAGGAAGCCTTCGGCAAGGACTACTTGTATGCTGGATTGGGCGAAACGATAGCTTATTAGGTGATGATTGACAGCTTGGGCAAGTGAGTAGAATTTGTACCTTTCTCGCTCAAATCATTTTGAATGAGCAAACAAACTCTTCTCCTTGCCCTCCTTTTACTTGTCCTTTATTCCTGCAAAAGCCAGCACAACCTCGTGCCCACCGCAGGCATGACCATCACCCAATCCGTCACGCTCAAGCAAGACACTTTCCGGCTAAATGCACCCGACAGCCTGCGCCCTGCCCTCCGCATCGAAGGTGACGGCATCACCGTGGACTTTGCCGGGGCGGTGCTCGACGGTGGTGCTGATAAGCAACAGCCTGACCAGTTCAGCGGCACGGGCATCGTCGTCAAAGGCCGAAATATCACTTTGAAAAACGCCAAGATTCGGGGCTTCAAGGTCGCCATTTTCGCCGAGGGTGTGGACAGCCTCCGCCTCCTCGACTGCGACCTGAGCTACAACTGGCGGCCCCGCCTCCGCAGCATTCGGGAGCGTGAGGACTTCAGCGATTGGCTCTCCTTCCACCAAAACGACAAGGACGAATGGCTGCGCTACGGGGCTGGCATTTACCTCAAAAACTGCCCCAATGCCTTCGTGCGGGGCTGCACTGTCACGCAAGGCATGAACGGCCTACTGATGACGGGCTGCAACGACGGCCTTCTCTACAACAACAGCTTCCATTTCAATTCCGGCCTCGGCATCGGGATGTACCGCAGCAGCCGCAACCGGGTGATGCACAACCGCCTCGACTTCAATGTGCGGGGCTATTCCCACGGCTTCTACCAGCGGGGACAGGACTCGGCGGGCATCCTAGTATATGAGCAGTGCAACGAAAACGTCTTCGCCAACAACTCCGCCACGCACTCCGGCGACGGCTTTTTCCTATGGGCGGGGCAGACGACGATGGATACCGGGGAAGGGGGTTGCAATGATAATTTGATTTATTCAAATGACTTCTCGTATGCGCCGACCAATGGGATTGAAGTGACGTTTAGTAGGAATAAAATAATCAATAATTTTATTGACGACTGCACTTATGGGGTATGGGGAGGTTATAGCTTTGAATCCAAGATATTGGGCAATTGGATAAATAATTGCCGCACTGGCATAGCCATTGAACATGGACAAGACAACCATATTATTGCGAACATGTTGACCGGGGATACCGTTGGAATTCAATTATGGGCAAGAGCCAGCCAGCCTTCCGATTGGGGTTATGCGAATAAGCGTGACACGCGAAGCAGGGATTACCAAATCAGCCATAATATTTTCGCAGGAGTTCGCAATCCATTGAAAATCAGCGCTTCTATGAACATTACCATAAATGATGGTAACTCTTTTGCTGGGTTTGGGAAACTGTTGGTGGTGGAAAAGCCCAACGAAGATTTTCATTTTGCAAAAAATCAGGTAGCAGGTGATACAGGCTGGTATGATGCAGAAAAGTTTAAGCCCTTAAATCCAACTATAAATGAGAAATTGGGCAAGCTATCCTCCTTTGTTCCAGCGGAATACAAGGTTGAAAAAATGCCAGATGGGATGAAGACTGGACTTAATCACGAAGGGTTTAAAAACAGATGGAGCATATTAATGAATGAATGGGGCCCTTTCAATTATCAGTATCCAGCGGCTTTTTTGCTTTCCGCCAATGATTCAATGATGTGGGTTGCGACCTATGGGCCAACAGGAGGAGTTTTTAAAATTATAAACTACAAAGGCTTTGCAGATGCAAAAGGCTCAAAAAGAACATTTGAGGCAAAAAAACTCCCCAATGCCACCGACCTCCTCCTCGAATTCGAGTACACCGGCCCAGACTTCACCGACCAATTCGGCAACTACTACCCCGCCGATGTTCCCTACCGCTTCACCTTCCGCCGCTTCGAGAAAAAGCTGGACTGGCAAGTCCGTTGGCACGACTACGACGAAGCTACCGACCCGTTCACCCATTACACCGCTTTCAAAAACCTGAAAACCACCTCGCCGAAGGCCACCAAAACCACGAACGACCTCTACTTCGCTTGGTGGGGCAAGCCCGCCGAGGGGGTGGCCGAGGACAAGTTCGCCACCTTCGCCGAGGCCGAGTTCGACATCGAGCCGGGGGAGTACGCCATTGAACTCACCAGCGACGACGGCGTGAAAATGTTCCTGGACGGAAAGCTGTTGATAGACCGTTGGGACATCCATGAGCCAGCAGTGGACGAGGTGCGGGTGCGACTCGGTGGCCACCACCGCTTGGAGGTGGAGCATTTTGACGGCGGCGGTTTCGGGACGCTGGATTTTCGTTGGCGAAAGTTGGGCAAATGAGTTGCTTGACATTAAATTTTGATGATGAACCATCAATTTTTCGCTCCTTTTGAAAATTTGGCTATAATTGCCTCTTGTGGGGTTGATGAAGTTTGATAAAGGTTGATAGTGCCCATGAAACGGGTTTCACATCAACTTTTATAAACCCTCATCAACCCTTGTAAACCAAAAATCTTCCCTACCCATGGTAATCAAAATGATAAGCCTCATCCTCGGCGGGGGCGTTGGCTCCAGGCTCTACCCGCTCACCGAGCAGCGCTCGAAACCAGCCGTGCCAATCGGCGGCAAGTACCGCCTGATTGACATCCCGATTTCCAACTGCCTGAACTCTGGTGTGCGCCGGATGTTCGTGCTCACGCAGTTCAACTCGGCGTCGCTCAACCAGCACATCAAGAACACCTACCACTTCGACCATTTCGCCCCCGGCTTCGTGGACATCCTCGCTGCCGAGCAGCGCCGTGGCAGCGACAAATGGTTCCAAGGCACTGCTGATGCCGTGCGCCAGTCCATGCGCCACCTCGTCAACCAAGACTACGACTACATCCTCATCCTCTCTGGCGACCAGCTCTACCAGATGGACTTCGAGAAGATGGCCCGTGAACACGTGGACAAAGGCGCCGACCTCACCATCGCCACCATTCCCGTCGTTGCGAAGGAGGCCACTGGCTTTGGTATCATGAAAGTGAATGCGGAGGGCATGATTGACTCCTTTGTGGAAAAGCCCAAATCCGACCAACTGCCTGATTGGACCAGCGAGGTGTCGGAAGCCAACAAGCGCCAAGGGAAAAACTACCTAGCCTCGATGGGTATCTATATCTTCAGCAGGGAAGCCATCTATAAGTTGTTCGCAGACCATGGCGACGCCGTTGACTTCGGCAAGGAAATCATCCCTGCGGCCATCCACGAGGGATACAAGGTGGCCAGCTACGAGTACAACGGCTACTGGACCGACATCGGAACCATCAGCTCGTTCTTTGAGGCCAACATCGCCCTCACCGACGACATCCCGGAGTTCAACCTCCACGACAACAAGAAGATGGTGTACACCCGTGCCCGCATGTTGCCGCCGAGCAAGTTCTTCGGCACCGTGTTCCGCCATGCGCTGGTTGCCGAGGGCTGCATCGTACACGCCGAACGGGTCGAGCGCTCGGTGGTGGGCATACGCTCCCGCATCGGCGCCTACTCCGTCATCTCGCATTGCATCATCATGGGCAACGACTTCTTCCAGCGCCTCGAAGAACTCATCGAGCGTGACGAAATACCGATGGGCATCGGCAAGCACAGCATCATCGAGTACGCCATCGTGGACAAAAACGTGCGCATCGGTGATAACGTCATCATCCGAGGCAACCCCGGCAAGCTCGCCGACCACGAAACCGATACCTACGTCATCGTGGATGGCATCGTGGTGGTGAAAAAAGACGCCGTGATTCCAAGCGGTTCACGAATTGGTGCTTAACAAAGTTATGAGGTATGAGCGATGAATTATGAGTATTAAAACCATGCTAATAATTCATCGCTCATCGCTCATAACTCATACCTAACTATGACTTTCCTCTGTGTCTCCTGTGAATTCAAAGGCGTTGACTTCCTACGCTACTGCAAAGCCGAGGGCAATCGGGTGTTCCTTGTAACGGCGAGAGAGGCCGAGCATGAGCCTTGGCCCAAGGACGTAATTGACGACATCTTCTACATGGACGAAGTGGAGCACGGCACCTGGAACATGGACCACTTCATCGCCGGGTTGGCCTACTTCATGCGCTCCCACAAGGTGGACCGCATCGTGGCCCTCGACGACTTCGACGTGGAGGAGGTGGCCGAGCTACGGGAGCACTTCCGGCTACCCGGCATGGGCCAAACCACCGCTCGCCACTTCCGGGACAAGCTGGCCATGCGCATCAAGGCTGCCGAAGCGGGCATCCGGGTGCCAACGTTCACCCCGTTGTTCAACGACGAAGAAATACGGCAGTTCACCGAGCGGGTAGCGCCACCCTACATGGTCAAGCCCCGGTTTGAAGCCGCCGCAAAAGGCATCCGCAAGGTCAACTCCGCCGACGAGCTTTGGCGGGTGCTGTTCGAGTTGGGCGAAAAACGCCACTTCTACCTCGCCGAGCAGTTTCGACCCGGCGACATCTACCACGTGGACACCCTCAGCGTGGACTCCAAAGCTGTGTTCACCAGCGTGGCACAGTACCTGAGCACCCCTTGGGACGTGGCGCATGGCGGCGGCATCTTCCGTTCCGTCATCTGTGAGCATGGCGGGGCCGACGAAAAGGCTTTGACCAAAGCCAACGACGCCGTGCTGAAAGCCTTTGGAATGCGGTACAGCGCCTCGCATACCGAGTTCATCAAATGCTACGAAGACGGTGAGTTCTACTTCCTCGAAACCGCCTCACGGGTGGGTGGGGCGCATATCGCCGAGATGGTGGAGTCCGCCACCGGCATCAATCTCTGGGGCGAATGGGCAAGGCTAGAGTCCGCGGTGGCCAACGGCACGGACTACCAATTGCCCAAGGCGAAAAAACTGTACGGCGGCATCATCAACTCCCTCAGCCGCCACCGCCACCCCGATACCTCGGCCTTCAACGACCCTGAAATCGTCTGGCGCTTGGAGAAAGTTCACCACATCGGCTTCATCGTCGTATCCGAAAGCCGGGAACGTGTACTGGCCTTGCTCGACGATTATGCCCACCGCATCGGTGCTGATTTTCATGCGCAGATGCCGGGGTAGGTGTTGAGGAGTTATGAGGTATGAGTGATGAGCGATTAGTCTTTCCCCCGACTTTGGGAATGCATGATGCTTGAAACATGAGTTTTCCCAAAACTCAGGATGTCCCATGTGCTCCACTCTCATCACTCATCCCCCTCTCTCCACTTTTAAAACTGCCTCGAAAGCTGCAAGGGTTTTATTAGGGAGATTCAATTTAACGCTTTCAAATCTAACAAAGCGTGACATAAAAGCGTACCCTTGTTCCCATACCCATACAGGCCATTCAACCCACACGATGCATGAAAATCAACATCCTGCTGCTGGTCCTGACAGCAATGCTGCCAGCAAAAACAGTCCTCTTTGCCCAGCTTGGCAGTGCATCCCCCGTTTGGATAACCACTGTTTTTCAATCCGCCGAAAGCGGTTACCAATGCTTTCGCATCCCAGCCGTCGTGCGAGCACCGAGCGGCCTATTGCTCGCATTTGCCGAAGGCAGGGGCAACAATTGTGGGGACTTCGGTGACGTGGACATCGTACTGAAAACCAGTGCCGACGGTGGCAGCACATGGACGCCGCTTCGGGTCGTCGCTCACTTCGACAGCCTGCAAGCGGGCAATCCTGCCCCCGTTTTCGACCTGCTCGACCCGGCTTTTCCTGGTGGGCGTTTGTTCCTTTTTTACAATACTGGCAACGCCTCCGAACACGCCGTGCGACTGGGGCAAGGCAGCCGGAGAGTCTGGTACATCACCAGCGAAGACGAGGGTAAAACCTGGCCGTCCCCCACAGATATCACCGCACAAGTCCACCGCCAGGCGGGTACGTCAGGTGCCGATTGGCGCTCTTACGCCAACACGCCTGGTCATGCCCTGCAACTAGAAAATGGACGAATCTTCGTGCCAGCCAACCACTCGGCGGGTACTCCGCAGGCGGCGTTTCGGGACTACCGTGCCCATGCCTTTTTCTCAGACGACCATGGCAAAACCTTTCGACTCTCGCCCGACGTAGACTATCCTGGCGGCAATGAAAGCACCGCAGCGAGCTTGCCCGGTGGCGGCGTACTGATGAGCGTCCGCAACCAGTCGAGCGATGCGAAATACCGGCTACTGGTTCGCAGCGACAATGGCGGTGAGTCTTGGGGCGCTACCCAAATTGCCTTGGGCCTGCCTGACCCTGTCTGTCAGGGCAGTTTGCTGAATGTGGTGTTGAAAAACGGGAAGCCAGCACTGTTGCATTCCAACCCCGCCAGCCAAACGGAGCGCTGTTGCCTGACGGTGAAAATCAGCAGAGACGAGGGGCGGCAGTGGGAATTGCTGAGGGAGGTTTACCCCGGCAGCGCTGCTTATTCCGATTTGGTGCTGGTGAATGCGGAAACAGTGGGGGTGCTGTTCGAAGGGGACGACTATTCAAGGATTTACTTTGCGGTGCTTCCACTGGGCGATTGAACCAGGTGTAACAAGTTCAGTGACCGCGCTATCTTTATTTGCTCATTGCGTGCCCCAACCAATCGGCACATACGCCATGCCACAGTCCCTCACCAAAATCTCCTTCACCTCATTTTCAGCACACCCGCCCTGTGCCATTGTTTTTGGTAAAAGCCAATTCAGGTGCTAATATTGCCCCAAAACAACCAACAACATGAAACTCGAAAACTTCAATTTCAGCATACCCATCCAAATAAGATGGAGTGATTTAGACCCGCTAGGTCACGTGAACAACGCTGTTTACGTCACCTATTTTGAGATAGTGCGGGGGCATTTCATGCTGCATGCCTGCCCGGGTTGGGATTGGCAAAAGGACATGTTCCTGATTGGCAATGTGACCGTCAATTTCCTCAAGGAACTGAAGTTGACGCCTGACGTTACCGCTGCCCACGTCAGGACTTCCAAAATCGGGAACAAAAGCTTTGTGCTGGAATATGCTGTGACCTCGAAAAAAGGGGATGGGGAGATAGTACATGCCACGGGGCACACCACGCAGATAATGTTCGATATGAAATCACGGGCCACCATCGAAATACCGGACTGGGTGCGGCAGTCGTTGGCTGCTTTTGATGGGTTGTGAACACCTTAACATTGCGGTCTTACGCCACTCTGCGTCTTTGCTATAAAAATATTATAGCTGCTGCTTCCTTTCAGAAATCCCCCACAACCCCAAGAACGTAATCAGCCCATTCAGCACCAGCAGTTCAAAGCTGAACTTGTAGCCAAAAATCAGGTAGCCGAAGTAGCCGTTGTAGAGGTAAATGCCCGCCGTGATGAGCACCGAGACCAAGCACACCACTAGCGAGTGGCGGTCGGCAATCTGGCGCTTGGTGTAGAAGCCAAAGGCGAACAGGCCCAGCAATGGCCCGTAGGTGATACTTGCCGAATCGAAGACCAGCTTGATGACCTCGCCCGTAGCGGCAACATGGAACACCATAATCAGCACAAAGAAGATGGCCGAAAACCCAAGGTGAACCCTTCGACGGGTGCGGGCATGTTCCGCTGTGTTCACCTCCGTTTTTCCAAAGCCGAGGAAGTCAATGCACCAAGCCGTGGTGAGCGAGGTAAGGGCCGAATCGGCGCTGGCATAGCTGCTAGCCGTGATGCCGAGGATGAACAGGATGCCCACTGCTGCTGGGGCATAATTGAAAGCGATGGTCGGGAACAGCAGGTCGGTGTCCGGCATCGTGACAGTGGAGGCCACGCCTTCGGCAAATTTGGTGACCTCCTTCGTGGGGATTTCGATGCCGTTGTTGGTGGCGTAGATGAATAACAGCACGCCGAGCGCCATGAACAGGAGGTTCATCAGCACCAGCAGGCTGGAATAGGAAAAGATGTTGACCTGTGCGCCCTTGAGGGTCTTCACCGTCAAGATTTTTTGCATGATGTCCTGGTCCAAGCCGCTCATCACGATGGCGATGAAGGCCCCGGCGGTGAACTGCTTGAAGAAGTTCTTGGGGTCGCTCCAACCACCCTCAAAGAAGAAGATTTGCGAGCG
>CAYTZS010000041.1:0-30924 GCA_964442355.1 uncultured Saprospiraceae bacterium
TGGTGACTCGTGATTAGTGATTAGTGATTAGTGATTAGTGATTGGTGATTAGTGATTAGTGATTGGTGACTCGTTACTATAAAATGCAGTGGCCCCCTAGTCACGAATCACTAATCACCAATCACTAATCACTAATCACCGTTCACAATTAGTTTTTAACCATTTTCAAAACCTGCATCACTTCCCCCCTAGCGTTTTGCGCTTTCGCAAAATAGACGCCAGCAGGCAGGTTGGATGCGTCGAACTCGGCAGTGTGGCGGCCCATGTCCATCGGGGCGTTCACGAGGGTGCTGACCAGTTTGCCGTTCATGTCGAACACCCGGATGCTGATGTCACCAGCTTCGACCACCTCGTAATGCACAGTCGTTTGTGCCGAGAACGGGTTGGGGAAGTTCGCCATCATCACCTCCCGGCCAGCCACTTCTGGCATGGCCAAGCCGATGCCGTTTTGCGGAGCAGCTACCACCTGTGCCGGCCCTGCTATGGGGCCGCTGCAAGCGCCGTCGCCAGCCCAAGGCTGTGCCATGAAGGGGAACTTTTTGCCGAAGGCAGCATCGTTTTGTTCAACGCCCGTCGTGTAAGTCAGCACGTCGAGCAGGTCTTGCGTGACGGGGCTTCCGCCGGGCACGTAGTCGTCGTACCAAAGGCCGATGGCAGCCAGTGCCACGCCCGATACCGCTTGCAGCTCGATGCGGGTCACGTCGTCCTCCAAGCGGCGGCCATTCGGGAAGCCGTCCATGTTCGGAATCCACTGCATGTTGGCGTTGTTGGCGTACGCTGGGTCGGTTAGGCCCAAGACGGCCGCCTGCACAATGCCGAGGCTGCTAAACTTCGGGTGGTTGCGGGGCGTCGGAGGCACGGCCATGTTGAGGCGGAGCATGTCGCCGCCGTTTGGCAGAAAGTTGTTGATGAACGGTTTGCCTGCGGCCAATGGGTTACCGTTCTTGCCCGTTGCCAATTGGTAGGGGATTACGTTGGGCACACCCGTGTGGAAGATGGGCCAGAGGTCAACTGAGCGTGGCTTTCCTGGGCCAGGCAGCAGCAGCGTTCCGAAAACAGCGTCGTCCAATGCGGTGCCGGCCACGGCAGCCGTGCCTTTCAGTGCGTAGAGGCCGTCCTTTCCATTGCCAAAGTCAAAAGCACCGAGCGAATTGCGTTGGATGCGCAGCGGCGCAAAGCCTGGAACTGCACCACCGAAAAGCTCGTCGTCCATGTACAGCGCTAACTCTGGGTTGTAGAAAAAGCCATCCAACTGCGTGTCGGCAAGTTCTTGGTAAGGCGTCAGGGCGTTCCAGTAGTCCTTGAAGCCAATCGGAATCACTGCCTCGTTGGTCAACGGCATACCGAGGCGGCTCACCTGCACCCAGTTGCCGCTGTTGCTCACGCCACCGGGCGTCAACGTGCGGATTTGCGGGCGGCTGGCACTTGCCCACACGCCAATCACGAAGCGGTCGTCAAGGATATTGGCAGGCTGGATGGGCGCTCCTGCTTTGCGCAAAAAGGCAATCGGCACTTCGATGGCGATGGCGCTGGTGTTCAAGCAGGCAAGGCCGTCACGTGGGTCGCCGTTTTGGCGTGGGAGGTCGCCGAGGTCGAACACGCCGCCGAGGTCCACGAAAAACGGGTCGTCCACTGGGCCAACGAAAGCACGCTCACCAGTCGCTGTTTGGCGCACTGCTTTTTTGAAAAGCTCGGCGTAAGTGGTGTTCAAGCCCACACCCGACTCGATGCTGCGCTTGCCGATGTTCGGCGGCGGCACTGGTATGTTTTGCAGGATTTTGATCCAGGTATTGCCACCGTTGATGCTCTTCTCCAGCGTGTAGGTGGTGTACAGGTTTTGTTTGCCAAGCCGGATGTTGAAGAACGTCGTCGGGTCTTGGTTCACGATTTTGAACGTGAAACGGTACGTGATTTCGTCGCCAGGAATGGCAGCGTTGTTGTCCACGTGGATTTCGTAGCGGATGTTTTCGCCAAACTGGTAGTAGTTCGGGCCACCATGCGCCATTTGCAGCGGGTTGTAGGTGGCGATGAGCACGATGTTTTGTGGGCGCTCCGGGCTGCGGAAGGCATAGACGTCCACGTTGTCGGCCAGCGGGTCGTTCGCTATCAGCGGCGCCTCCCGGTGGCTGGAAGCTGTAGCGCTCAGGCTGAAAATGCCTATTGCCAACAGCAGGAAAAGTGATTTTATAATGGATTTCATTTTTTGATTGTTGAATTGCTTAATTGTTAAATTGTTAGAGGTGGCTGGTCAAGGCAGAACCTGACTGCCAACTGCCAACTGTCGAACTGCCAACTTATTCCCCTGTCTCCGTACCAGCCCACGGCGTGGCCACATACGGGAAGCTGCTCTTAAACAATTTATCGTTGTTGTTTACACCAGTTGAATACGTGAGTACATCCAGCAGGTCTTGTGTGACGGGGCTGCCGCCGGGCACGTAGTCGTCGTACCAAAGGCCGATGGCGGCCAGTGCCACGCCGGAAACTGCTTGCAATTCGATGAGCGTCACGTCGTCTTCCAAGCGGCGACCATTCGGGAAGCCGTCCATGTTCGGAATCCACTGGAGGTTGGCGTTGCTGGCATAAGTCGGGTTTGTGAGGCCCAGCACGGCAGCGTTCACGATGCCCAGTGGGCTGAACTCAGGGCTGTTGCGGGGGGTAGGGGGTGTGGCCATGTTGAGGCGGAGCATGTCGCCACCGTTTGGCAAGAAGTTGTTGATGAAAGGTTTGCCTGCGGCCAATGGGTTGCCGTTTTTGCCCGTCGCCAATTGGTAAGGCGGGAAGTTCGGAACGCCCGTGTGGAAGATGGGCCAGAGGTCAACCGAGCGAGCCTTGCCGGGGCCGGGCAGCAGCAGCGTGCCGAAGATGGCATCGTCCAATGCCGTGCCTGCAACGGCGGCACTTCCCTTCAGGCTGTACAAGCCGTTTTTGCCATAACCAAAGTCAAAAGCGCCGAGCGAATTGCGCTGGATGCGCAGCTTGGCCATTGCCGGTACGGCACCGCCGAACTGCGAGTTGTCCATGTATAGCGCCAGCTCTGGGTTGTAGAAAAACTCGTCGAGGTTGGTGTCGGCCAGCTCTTGGTAGGGCGTCAGGGAATTCCAATAGTCTTTCCAGCCAATCGGAATCACGGCTTCGTTGGTCAATGGCATACCGAGGCGGCTCACCTGAATCCAAGCGCCAGACTCGTTCGGGTCGTCGCCAGAAGTGCTGAGGGTGCGCATGGCACGGCGGCTGGCGCTTGCCCAAACACCGATGACGTAGTCGCCGTCGAGGATGTTGGCTGGCGTGGCAGCAGCGCCCATTTTGCGCAGCGTCGAGATCGGCACTTGGATAGCGATGGTGTGCACGTTGTACTCACCGAGGCCGTCACGGGCGGCGCCGTTTTGACGGGGTAGGTTACCAAGGTCGAACACGCCACCGAGGTCCACAAAGAACGGGTCGTCAGCAGGGCCGCAGTAAATGGTTTCGCCAGTGGTAGCCGACTCGATGGCGTCAGCAATGAGCTGGTCGTAGGTTGTGTTGAGGCCAACCGGGCCGTTGATGCTGCGTGGGCCGATGTTCGGCGGTGGCACTTCGCCACCTTGGATGATGGTGACCCAAGTATTGCCGCCGTCCATGCTGCGCTCGCAAGTGTAGGTCGTGCGGAGGTTGCGGGCACCGAGGCGGATGTTGAAGAAGGTCGTGGGGTCTTCGTTCACCCGCATGAAAGTGAAGCGGTAGGTCACTTCGTCGCCGGGAATGGAGGCGTTGTTGTCGATGTGTATTTCGTAACGGATGTTTTCGCCAAACGTGTGATAGTTCGGCCCCCCGTGCGGCAGCTCCGCCGGGATGTAGTTGGCGATGATGGTCACCATGTTCGGATTGTCTGGGCTCACGAAGGCATAGACATCCGTGTTGTCTGCCAACGGGTCGTTGGCGATGAGCGGGGCTTCCCGGTGGCTGGAGGCCGAAGCCACCATCCCCCAAAAGCAGAACGCTGCGGTAAAGAGTTTTGAAACGAATGCTTTCATAAATAACTGATTTAGAATTAATTGAATGTTGTATTGCTGTATTGTTTTATTGTTTTAGGGCAAAAAAATGACAGGCCAAGGCTGGTGCGCTTTGGCAAGTTCCTTTAGGTTGGGGCAATAGAGTGAACAGGGCTGGTCAGGCCCAAGACTTCATCTGGCGACTAGTAAATGCTTAGTTTGGAGAATGAATGCCAGTTGTTTAGACTGGATATCGGTTTCTGAAATGGGCAAACGGTGTGGTTTTCCGTTTGATGGAAGTATCTACGAGTAAGAAGGTGGGAACGGATTTTTCAGCAGCGATTTTTTTTGAAAAAAATCAAATTCAGCTACTTGTTCCTTTGTGTCTTCATGGCTCCGTGGTAAAAAGAACACTGAGGCATGGAGGCACAGCGGAACAGAGCGTTTATTTCTCCCCAAAAATCTCTTTCAAATTATCCCGGACGGTGTTGCTCATGCGGTTCAGCGGCAGGTCGTTGGTGTCTTGGCCAAATGGGTCTTCGATTTCTTCGGCCAGTACCTCAATGCTGGCAAAAATGTAGAACACAAGCGGGATGATAACGACGGCCCAATACCCAAACTCCACCACGAATCCAATGGGCATGGTGAAGATGTAGAGGAATATCACTTTCTTCAAGAACATGCTGTAAGAATAGGGGATTGGCGTCTTTTGGATGCGCTCGCAGGCGCCGATATGGTCGGTGAATGACTGCAATTCGGCATTCAGGTAGATGAGTTGTTCGCCACTTATCTTTTTCGTGCGGTACAGTTCCTCTACTTCCCGATAAATGGCCTGCATGATGGCATTGGGCATGTGCTGCCATCGCTTGAATTCAGCGATGGGATAGCGTTCGGATTCCTCAAAATCATTGGCGTTGAAACCTTTGCGCAGGTGCCACTTCATGGCCATCACTTGGTTGGTGATGAGTATCCGAAACCGCTCGCGAGTGGCGGTGTCCTCTACAAGCACGCTCAGTTTCAGTGCCAGGTTCCGGGAGTTGTTGACGATGCCGCCCCAAATCCTGCGGCCCTCCCACCAGCGGTCGTAGGCCGTGTTCGTGCGGAAAACCAGCAGCATGGACAGCACAAAACCCACTAGCGAGTGGACGATGGTGGAGTTTTTGAATTCAACATGAAAAACGTCAGCTTCCAAGTACGCCACTAAGGCTGTGTAAGCGGCCACCCCCAGCATGGCTGGAATCAGCATTCGGAACGTATCGCTGCGGTGGAACATGAAAATCAGCTTCCACCAAGATTTTGGGTTGTAGTCAACCATAAAGGCGTTGTGTTTGGTTTAGGGAGCAAAAATGCTGGAAACTGCGCTAAATCATCGCACACGAAAAGGATTTCTCTACCTTTTCTTTGAACTTCGCCACAAATCTCGCTGCCATGCAAAAACTCGCCATTTTCTGCCTGTTCGCCTCCTTCCTGTTTTGCTATCTCGAATGGGCCGACCAATCGGCCTTCGTTTACGAAGTGGCCTACCTGCTGCTTTTTGAAAAATCGGAGAAAGCCAGTGCATTTTCGCACCCGCTGGTGCTGTTTCCGTTTTTTGGGCAGTTGCTGGTACTCATTTCCCTGTTCCTGCCCCACCCCAAGCGGTGGATGGTGATGACGGGCATGGTGATGATGGGCCTGCTCGTGCTGATGCTGGTGTTGGTGGGTGTGCTGGGCAAAAACTGGAAGATTATGTTGGCGACGGTGCCGTTTTTGTTGTCGGCGGTGTGGTGCTGGCGGGAAGTTAATCGAAAATAAAGTAATTAATGGGTGGCGCTAATTAATATCGAACTCGATAGTGTTCGAGGTGTACTGATAAATTTTCCAGTATAATTTGTATCTACCCTTGACAAGTTTATTGACCATACTGTATATATCAATGATATTTTGGTAGGTGCTTTTTTCGATTCTAGTTTCACCTGTCATCAATTCAGGCCAGATTGATTTATGCCTATCATTTGGGCCTGGTTCAACCCACAAATTATAAATGTGTTCCCTACCTTCCGGTGTAATAAGTATTATTCGGTTATGCCCAAAACAAAGGGTTGGAACCTCCATTGGCTTGTTACCAATATTCTTGGCTTGAAAATAAAGACTATCACCTTTTGTTTGGATTTTTAACTCCAAGAGACGTGAGCTATCAATTGGGGTATTAGTCTCTTGACTATGTATACGTTCAGGCATTAAAATTACTAAAAGCCCAAGTAGAATGGTAAATAAAGGTTTCAATTTAATGTTGTGAATCATTCAACTGCTTTTGATGTAGTTTAAAAGTTGATACATTTTTTAAAAAAAATGCTACCGTTCGGATTCACGCAACCTTAAACTTCACCCGCATCCTCACCAGCAAGTCCTCAATCAGCTTCGCTTCCTCTGCATCGGCAGGATATACTTCAATGGGGGCAGCCGTGGCTTTGGGCTGGATTACTTCGGCGTGAAGGTCACTGACAAGTTCCCCAATGGCTTTCACACCACTGAGCAGTTGCTCGCCGGATTTGGTACCCACCTCTTGTTTTATTTGTTCCAAGAAGGCTTTCTTGTCGGCCTCGCCTTCCAGTTTTTTCCAAGTGGCGATGATGTTTTGCATGCTTGCTTTTTCTGTCATGGCGGTATGATTTTATGGTTTTTCGCCCCGTTTGGAAAGTTCGTTTTTGATTTCCAGCAACATTTCAAGTGCAGCGTTTACGTAATCTTCAAATTCGGCGGGACTCATGCTCCGCTCCTTGTTTTCTTGGTGGAAAGTTAGCAAGAATTTTAAAATCTCATACTCCTGCTTCAGCTCTTTAGTCGTTTTGTTTTCCATGTAGTTTGTTTGATAGTATGTAAGTCACGCTAATATAGCGGTGTTGCCCATAATTTCAAAGTTCCCCAAACACAAATCGGTGACACCTTTCTAAAAAGGTGTCACCGCTCATCAGGGCATTACTAAACCTTCTAAACTCACCAAACCCTCTAAACCTCCCTCAAAAAAAATAACTCACGCTCCCCTTCAAAAAGAACGGCGCACCCGGCGTGAAATGCAGTTCCGTCACCGATTCCGGCTCATTCTGCAAGCGGCTCTCCGTGTCGAATTGCGCATCGTTGTACTCCTCGTCCAGTAGGTTTTGCACGGATAGGGAGATTTCGTAGTTGCGCTTTTTCAAACCCAACAACGCATCTATCACGAACTGGCCCTCGGCCACGGTGCTGTTGTCCTCATTGGCAGGGCGGTCGCCGATGTAGCGGTAGCGGAGGCTGCCGAAGAGGCCGTTCTTCGCCTGCGCCGTCAGCCCGCCGATGCTGGTGGCGGTGGGGGCGAGGGGGATGTAGTCGGCACCGCTGGGTTCGCCCTTTGCACGGGGCTTGGTCAGGTTCAGGTCGGCGTCTGCATAAAGCCAGCGGGCCACCTGCCAGCGGGCGCTGAAGTCAATGCCTTCCCGCTGGGTCTTGCCGCTGGGTTCCACCACGCCCGCATCGCCGACGTACACAAACTCCTGCTCCAAGTCCAAGCGCCAGACCGAGGCGTTCAGCAACAGGCTCGGCACGGGCTTGAACAGTATGCCCGCCTCCAAACCAAAGGCCCTAGGCAAAATCTCCCGGCCCTGCTGCGCAACCACCACACGGGTATCGTTGGAGTGGAACCCGATACCGCTGTTGGCGTAGAGCCGCACGGACTCCGTAGCATCGAAGTACAAGTTCAGCTTTGGCGAGGCAACGCCTTTCATCTCGGTTTCATGCTTGTACACGGGGCTGAGGTCATTCACGTAGCTGAAATAAAACTGGTCGTAGCGCAGCCCGGCGTTGAGTTTCCAGCGGCGGGTGAGTTCCAGCGTTGAGTT
This sequence comes from uncultured Saprospiraceae bacterium, assembly GCA_964442355.1. Taxonomy (GTDB): domain Bacteria; phylum Bacteroidota; class Bacteroidia; order Chitinophagales; family Saprospiraceae; genus UBA6168. Next base: position 7,823 of record CAYTZS010000041.1, read on the forward strand.
CACGTAAAGGCCAGCGTTGCCCTCCTGCACATCGCCGAGGGAAAGCTGTTCGAGGGTTTCCCGGCGGTTCTTGGTGCGGCTTAGTTCCACGTCGTCCACCTCATCGAAGCGGAGTTGGAGCCCGGCCTCGGTGGTCAGGCGCTTGCCGCCGATGGTCGCTTCCTTGTTCCACGAGCCGTTGTAGCCGATGATGTTGCGGCTTTCCTTTTGGCGGATTTGGTCGCCGTTGATGGGGTCTTCAAGGAAGAAGGTAAAATTGGAATACAGCTCGAAATCGTATTTTACGAAGTAAACTTGGTTCTTTAGGAAGGTGCGATTTCCAAGATTTTTCATAAAAACGAGGTTCAAGTTCGAGCGGCTCGTCTCGCCGCCCTCGGTCGGGTCAATGGAGCCGAAGCGGGTGATGCTGCCGTCGGCAATGGCTCGATTAGGTATCTGCCCGGAGTGGTCCCAACTGCTCTTGAACGTTGAGAAGGAGGCGGTTATGCTCTGGTTGTCGCCGATGAGGCCGGAGTATTTACCCATCAAATTGAAGCGAGTAAAGTTCTGTGGGTTTTCGAAATATCCGTTGCTGAACGAAAATTCAGAGGCTAGCCAAGCATTTTGATTGCGGGCCTTGGCTGCATCGCCGAGCAGGTCAAAAGCACCCACGGCCCGGTAGGTGTCAAACTGCCCAGCCTCCAATTTTACCATACTCTGGCTAAGTGCGGTCGGTGTATTGAAGTTCACGTGGCCCGCTGTGGCGAAGTCGCCCGCTGTGGCGTCGTAGTTGCCTTTGGCAAAATCAACGCCCCGTACCAGCTCCGGTATGAGGAAGTGGAGGTCGGCATAGCCTTGGCCGTGGGCATGGCTGACCATGTTGACGGGCATCCCGTCCGCCGTGATGCGTATGTCGGTGCCGTGGTCAATGTCGAAGCCCCGCAGGAAAATCTGTTCCGCCTTGCCGCCCCCGGCGTGCTGCGCAATGACGAGTCCCGGCACGATGCGCAGGATGTCCTGCGAGTTGTTCACCGGTCGGGTCTGGATGTCGAGGGCGCTGATGGTGTGTAGGTTAGCAGTGGCTTCCGAAGAGATGTTCACATCCGGCAGGTTGATTTCCTGCGGAGATAGGCTGATTTTGAATGTGGTCGTTTCGTGGTCATTCACCGAGACGGTGAGCGTAGTGTCGCCAAAGCCGATGTAGCTGATGCTAATCTTGAATTCGCCCGAGGGCAGGTCAACGAAGCTGAACAAGCCAAGTTCATCGGTGAAAGTGGCCTGTGCAGGTTCCGAGTTGATGCGGACATGCGCACCGGGCAGCCCGGTCATGGTTTCTGCATCGAACACCATTCCTTTGATGGTGCCGTTGTGCGCCAATGCCAGTAAAGGAGCTAGGGCAAGGGCTATTGCGAACGAATATTTATTTAGCATTGATAAACAGGTGTTGAAAGCAATCATGCGTTTTTTCTTTAGGTTCAAATAAACATACGACCTTGGAAAAGCAGGTGGATTTCGGCAAGCAATTTTTTTTTGTTGAATAATAGAACTAGGTATGAATGGTTGCTAGTTGAGCGAAACGCATGTGCTTCTAGTGAACCTTTTGCTTGTTTTACCATTAGTTTCATAGTTTTGCCACCGATTTAGAAACAACCTCCGCATTGATGCACGAAAATGAGCTTATAACTGCACTGAAGAATGGCGACAAAAGCGCCCTCGGCACAGTGTATGACCGCTACGGCGCTGCGCTGTACGGCGTTGTGCTGCGCATCGTGCAGTCACCTGAACAGGCAGAGGAGGTGGTGCAAGATGTTTTTATGAAAATTTTCAGGAACATCGCCAGCTTTGATGAGAACAAGGGCAAATTCTACACTTGGGCGTTGAACATCGCTCGGAATTCGGCCATTGATGCCACCCGTACCAGCGAATTTCGCAACCGCCAGAAAACCGACCAGTTCGATTTCATCGTATATCGAGAATCTCATCCAACCACGACCAATGTGGAAGCCATCGGCCTCCGGGAAATCGTGAACAAGTTGGACGAAAAGCACCGCAAGGTGATAGACTTGGCTTATTTCCAGGGTTATACTCAAACGGAAATAGAACAGGAAATGAACATCCCTATCGGGACGGTTAAGACCCGTCTGCGATTGGCAATCAAGGAGTTAAGAAAAGTTTTCAGTTAGGCAGTAGGCAGTTGGCAGTCATTGTGGCGCTATCTCCGCCTTGACTGCCAACTGCCTACTGACTAACTGCCAACTGAAAGAAATGAACCTTCAAGCATACATAACATCCGGCATTTTGGAGCTGTACGTTCACGGCTTGGCTTCCCCCGACGAGATTCGGGAAGTAGAGGCCATGGCCGAGCAGCACCCAGAAGTCAAGCAGGAAATCGACGCCATCCGGCAGGCATTGGATGTCTATGTGGGTTCGCACGGCGTTCAACCGCCAGCGGGCTTGAAGGAGAAGATAATGGAGCGCCTCGATGCTGCGCCAAATGGTGGGGGTAGCAAGGGCAGGTCTGACCATGCAAATGCTGCCCAGCCAACCCGCAGCTACGAACCTCGTGAGCGCCGTGAAACTGGTGGGGCATCCTCCATTGCTGTTTGGCTATTGGGTGCTGCGCTGTTGGGTGCATGTGTAGCTGTTTTCTTGTTCTGGCAGCAAGCTGAACGAGCTTCAGCGCAAGTGCAAGCTGCGCAGGAGCAAGCTGAGCAAGTACGCAAGGATTGCGAAGCTGAGAAGGCCAAGGCCCAAGAAATCAACGAACAGTTCATCGCCATACGTCACTGGGCTACCAAGCCCGTGCAAATGAAGGCGACCCCGCTAGGCGGCGATGCTTATGCCATCGTATTTTGGAACAACATAAAAAAAGCAACTTACCTCGACTTGGGCAGACTGCCTAAACCCGCCAGTGACAAGCAGTTCCAACTTTGGGCCATCGTGGATGGCAAACCAACGGACATGGGTGTTTTCGATGTGGCCGACAACAGTGGGCTGGTGAAAATCGAGGGTCAGTTCATTGAGAACCCGCAAGCCTTCGCCGTCACGTTAGAACCCAAAGGCGGCAGTGAGTCGCCTTCCCTCGACCAGATGTGGGTGGTTGGAAACGTTGCAAAGGGATAATCTGGCAGTCAGTAGCTTCAACTTTTTAACTTTCTTTTGGATGAAAATGAACCACCTCATCGCCCCCTCCGTACTTGCCGCCAACTTCCGAAACCTACAAGCCGACTTTGACATGGTCAATCGCAGCGAAGCGGATTGGTACCATGTTGACGTGATGGATGGCCGCTTCGTGCCGAACATCAGCTTTGGCATGTTCATCGTGGAGTTCATGAAGAAAATGGCCGAAAAGCCACTCGATGTCCACCTCATGATTTTGGAGCCAGAGAAGTACATCGCCGATTTTCGCAAGGCCGGTGCAGACGTGATTACTGTGCACTACGAAGCCTGTCCGCACCTGCACCGAACCATCCAGCAAATCAAGGAAACAGGTGCAAAGGCAGGTGTGGCACTGAACCCGCACACCCCCGTCAGCCTGCTCGAAGACGTGATCGAAGACCTCGACATGGTGCTGTTGATGTCGGTTAACCCTGGGTTCGGGGGGCAGAAATTCATCTACAACACCATCCCGAAAATCAAGCAGTTGAATGACATGATTATCGTCAAAAACTGCAAAACGCTCATCGAGATTGACGGTGGGGTAGGGCTGCAAAACGCTGAGGAAATCCTGAAAGCCGGGGCAAATGTGCTTGTGGCAGGCAGCAGCGTTTTCAATTCGCCCGACCCAGTTGCGACCATTGCGCAGCTGAAAGCGATAGGCAAGGGCGAGGTTTGGGTTTGATTCTTAAAGAAAACCCAATGACGAGCGATTGCCTCACAACACACGTTCTTACCATGGAGGCACTACTTAAATCTTTTAAAATCTAAGTGCCTGCTTGACTCGGTATTAATTTCAAAAATGAAGCGGCATTTACTGTTCATAATTGGCTTATTCTTTTTCTTTTCGGCCTTTGGCCAAAAGGGCAAGCCCACCGTGCCGCCCAGCCGTCCATTACCCACGCAACCCACTACTCCACAAAACGGCGATGAGTTCATCAACATTCTTTTTTCGGACGAGTTCAGCTTCAACCTCATTGGCGTTGACACCGTGAAACGACTGGTGGGCAACGTGGAACTGAACCAAGACGACATCTACCTTTTTTGCGACAGCGCCAATATCCTCAACAGCATCAGGGTGGCAGCCAAAGGTAACTTCATCCTCCAACACGGCGACAGCACGACCATCTTCTCCGACTCGGCGTTGTACCAGGCCGATACCAGGATTGCCGACTTGTTCGTGAACGTATCACTGGTGCGAGGTACTCAAAAGCTGTTCACCGAGCGGCTGACCTACGACGCCAACACGAAAATCGCACGCTACACCACCGGGGCAACGCTGACCGACGACTCCACCTTCCTCACCAGCGTGAAGGGCTACTACCACACGGCTACGGACGAGATTTTCTTTCGGGAAAAAGTGGTGGTGGAAAGCCCTGACTTCACGCTCCGAACGGACACCCTGAAGTTTGAAGCCGCTGCAAAGACTGTCGTTTTCGTGGCTCCGACGCTGATTTTGCAGGACACGGCGAAGATTTATACCGAAGGCGGATTTTACAACATCCCCAACAAAATCGGCGTGTTCAACAAGAACCCACAGTACCTCAAGAACGACCAAAAAGCATGGGCGAGGCGGATGGAGTACGACGGTTTCAAAGAGGAAATCACACTCATTGGTGACGCACATTTCGAGGACAGCACGACCAATGCCACCGCCGAGCGTATTGTTTACAACGAACGGACGGGCGTGACCATCTTGCAAGGCAACGCCCATATCGTGGACGGCGAGCGCAACATCACCGGTGACACCGTGACCTATGACTCCAAGAAAGGCACTTACGCCACCCGTGGCCGCTCTCATATCGTGGATGGTGCCCAGGTTCTCGATGCCAACCGGGTGGATTACGACAAGGTTCGGGAACTGGCCATTGCAACGGGAAACGTCATTTTGCAGGACACAACGGAGAAAATGACCGTCGTATGCGAGTATGCGGAGCACAGCAAAAAGAAGAACTATTTTAAGGCCAGCGGCGGCAAATACGGAAGGCCGCTGCTGATAAAAGAGATTGACAACGACTCGTTTTACATCAGCGCCGATACGCTCATGTCGCTACAGCCGGACACCGTGGCCACCACCAAAACCGACAGTGTTCAAGTGACCGTTGCTGATTCAACCAATGCCAAGATTCCAACTGCTCCAATTTCGAAAAAGCCTGACAATCAGCCGAGTAAGCCACCCATCAAAAAGCCTGAACCAGTCATCCCGCAAAAGCTGTTTGAGATTCCAACCGAAAAAGACAGCCTGAAAACAGTCCCAATTTTACCCCAAGATTCAGTTATTTCAGACTCAACTACGGCCCCCAATCGTAAATCCGAAATCGTCAATCGTAAATCAGAGGATGCCCGCATCATTCTAGCCTTCCACGACGTCCGCATCTTCAAAAGTGACCTGCAAGCGCTCTGCGACTCGCTTTCTTACAGCAGCCTCGATTCCATGTTCAGGCTTTTTAAGGCGCCGATAATTTGGTCGGACACTTCGCAGTTCACCGCCGACACGGTAAACATCCAGCTGGCGAACGACAAAATTGACCGCATCTTTTTACGGCAAAACAGTTTCATCATCAACTCACCTGACGAGTTCTTTTTCAACCAAATCAAGGGGAAGCACAGCATCGCCATGTTTGATAGCAGCGAGTTGCGTCGGGTACGGGTGGAAGGCAACGCCGAGTCGGTTTACTACGCTCTCGACAACGATAAGGCGTACATCGGCGTGAACAAGACGGTGTGCAGCGAGATGCTGATACTGTTCGGCAACAATGAGGTGGAAGGCATCAAGTTCTACACCCAGCCAAAAGCCATGCTCTTTCCGATGGCCAAGGCCGACCACGAGGGGCTTAAAATGCCGGGTTTCAATTGGCAAATCGAGCGGCGACCAACTTCGGTGGAGGATTTGTTAAAAGCGAAGGTGGTGGTAGCGGTGCCTGTTCCGACAGTGCAGCCAAGTGTTGAAGCGCTGCCAGTCCAGGAGTTATTGCCAAAGGGGAAGGAGTGATTTTCTTGCATTGCAATTCACAATCCGATTGACTAAATTTGCCAAAAAGAAAAGCATGGTCGCAGAAACCACCCGTACTTATACCGTTCAGGAATACCTCAAGCTGGAAAGGCAGACAGGGCGGAAGTACGCATACTATGATGGAAAACTCGAACAAATGGCAGGCGGAACCCTCCCTCACAACCGGATTACCCGGAACATCCTCAGTTTGTTGCATGATTTCACGATGAATCACCCCGAACTGGAAGTCTTCGGCAGCGACCAGAAAGTCTATCTGCCCAAGTTCAATTTCTACCTCTATCCCGATGCCGTCGTGGTCACTGGCGAGCCAATCATGACCGACGACGAAGCCGACGCCATCATCAATCCACTGCTCATCATCGAGACACTATCCAAAAGCTCGGAGCGGTACGACCGTGGCCAAAAGTTCGTGGAATACCAAAGCCTGCCTTCTTTCAAGGAATATGTGCTGCTGCGGCAGGATGCGCCTGAAGCCTACTGTTATTTCCGGGAGGCACCGGATGTTTGGCGCACAAATGAGGTGGCTGGGTTGGAAAATGAGGTGTATTTTCAGAGTATTGATTTTAGGGTGGGGTTGGGGAAGGTTTATTATAAGGTGGGGTTTTGATGCATTTAATATCCACAAAAAATACTACTTCAATTGGAGCTTTTTTTCCGCGTTGTACTTTTTTACCCTTCTTTCTAGCTCTTTACTTGCTTGAAGCATTGTGCCATAAAAAGTACCAAAATTTAACCACTCAGGATTGTAAGAAGGTTTTTCTTCCAGAGGGAAGTAAATATGCTTTGAGTCTTGAATTGGATTGTATTCCAAAACCATGAGTTCTTTCTCCTTCATAAGTATTAGTTTTTCCTTTATGACAAATGTAGCTACTGTAAAGATAGTATTGACAAATAAATTGTTTTATCTCTAAAAATCCTTCCGCTCCGCCACCCTTTTTATACTCAAAACAGGCAGCACCACCCACAACGCCAGCACTGCAAAAGCGATTGCCATGCCGAACCCCGTCCCCAAGAATTTGCGGAAAACAGCACCCGTGAAGCCCATCAGCGCTGATATGTCGAGTTTCAACAGAATCAGGATGCGAGAGAGGTCGATGGGGTTGAGCAGCGAAGCGATGAGCGAGAACTTTTCCAACGGATACTCCGTGAGCAAGGAAAGGGACAGCAGCAGCAGTCCGTCGTAGATGACAGCGAAGAACAGCCAAGCCAGTATCGCCAAGCCGAATCCTTTGATGCGGTTTTCGTTTCTCAAGGCGATGAAGAAGGCAATGGCACTGAACACAAACGACAGCACCACGCCCGTGAACAGCAGCATGAGGAAATTGCCCGCCTGCTCGGAGCCAAAGACGCCGTACAGTGCAAATGGAACGCCCACACCAATCACCCAACTTGCTGACAATGAGCCTGCTACGCCCAAATATTGTCCCAAGAAAATGCTTGTCCTTTTGACGGGTTGCGCCAGCAGTAATTCCGTGAACTCCCGTGAATTGTAGTAATACATCACCCCAAACATGGTGGCGATGAGTGGGCAGAGCAGCAACACCACGTTCATCAACGAAATGACCACCTTCGAGAGGTCGTTGCTCAACCACAACAGCGACAGCGTGAACAGCAGGTAAAACCCGCCGTAGCTGTACGTCCATCGGCTGCGGATGAGGTCGTAGAAACTGTATTTGAGTATTTTAAACATGGTGACTTGTGATTAGTGATTTGTAATTAGTGACTGGTGGGTTCGGAACTGCCTCCTTATCACCAGTCACGAATCACCAGTCACCAATAGTTTAGCAATCGCCTTCTCCACATTCCTCTCCCCCGTCATTTCTGCTAATTTCTTCAGGCTGCCCCGGAAGTGGATATGGCCTTCGAGCAGGAATACCACTTCGTCGGCCAACTCTTCCACGAGGCTCATGACGTGGGTGGTGATGAGGATGGTCTTGCCCCTCATGCGTTGTTGGTGAATGAGTTCCTTGAGGCGCACGAGCGAAATGGGGTCAAGCCCGGCTGTTGGTTCGTCGAGGATGATGATGGGGCAGTCGTACATGAACGTGAGCACGAGGTTCACTTTTTGGCGGGTGCCGCCGGATAGGTTGCCGAGGCGTTTGTCGAGGAAGCCTTGCAGCCCGAAATGGGCAATCAATTCGGCGTCGTGGGTCTTGCCAGTGTTCAGGTCTTTCACCATTCGCAGCAGTTCTGCAACGGTCAGGTTCTCTGGGAAACGAGCGATTTGAGGGAGGTAGGCGATTTGATTGCGGTACAGCCATTGGCCCTTGATGTCTTCGCCTTGCACTTTGATACTACCCTCGTCAGGTAGTACCATGCCGAGAATGGACTTGATGATGGTCGTTTTGCCAGAGCCATTTGGCCCCAGCACGGCCACAATGCCCGGCTGGTCGAAGGTCAGGTCAACGCCCTTCAATACGTGGTTTTTACCGAACGATTTTTGTAAGTGGTGTATCGTAATCACTACTTTATTAATTTACGATTTTGGATTTACGATTTACGATTGTTGGCACAGATGGTGCGTAAATCGTCATTCGTAAATCGTAAATTCTTTTAACAACGGTGCCTTATCCACCACGTTTTCCGGGGTGAAAATAGGACTAACTTTCTCCGAAAAATTCAAAATGTCCACAAAAAGGCTGCGCAGCAGAACTAAGCTCTCCGGGGTATTGCTCACCACATAACTAAACAGCTTCATGGGGCGGTGCGGTACGTCCCCAATGCCATTGTGGTCGAGGTCGTAACCAGCATAATCGCTCCAGAAATTGCCGTCGAACAGGTTGTCCGTGCCAGCGGAGTGTACTGCCAGGTCGAAACTGTTGCCGATGAAATTATTGCCCGTGAGGTTGTTCTGCTGGCAGCCACCTGAAATTTTGAGTGCCCAGCCGTTTTGTATGAAATTATTCTTGGTGTAAACGATGCGGTTAGAAGTCTCGGCGAAGATGCCGACCGTATTTTCACGGAAAACATTGCCCTCGATTTTGCCATCGTGGATTTCCTTCAACAGCAGCCCGTAGGCGGCCGGGCCCCAGTTTTTCTCAAAATGGTTGCCCAACATGTCAATGCGCCGTGAGTACATGACGGCCACGCCCGCTCCGTTGTCCACGAAAGTGTTTTGGAGGTATTTGTCGTCGTTGGAGAACATAAAGTGCAGGCCATACCGCACATTTCGCTCGCTATGGTTACCCTTGACGGTGCTGAAATTGACAAACTCAAGATAAATGCCGTCCCGGTGGCCGTGGGTTATGTTGTTGAGAATCAGCACATTGTCGCAGTACCAGAGGTGGATGGCATTGCCGGAACTTACCTCGTCCACCGCCTCGCCGACCACTTCGTTGCCTTCAATGGTGCCGTTTTTGGACTTCTGGAGGTAGATGCCAAAGAAGGCGTTTTCGACCCGGTTGCCTTTGACATAAAAATCGCTGGCCTCCTTCACTCGGATGCCCGCACGGTCTTCGGAGTAGCTGGTACCGACGTTTTTTATCACAAAACCCTCAAAATGGACGTGGTTGGCGGCGATGGTGACGATTTCGGTTTTGCCCTCGCCATCAAGCACGGGCTTGCCCAAGCCTATCAGCGTCAATTCTTTGTCAATCAGGATGTTGCCCTCGGCGTAGGTGCCTGCCTCCACGAAAATCGTGTCGCAGGGCCGAGCCATTTGGATAGCCTCCCGTATGGAAGAAGCAGGGCAGGACTTGCACACTCTAAAAGTATTAGCTAGTAAAACTGCCTGCCCTGCGAGGCTTAAGGTGGTTATAAAAATCCATCTAAACATGTGAGAAGTGAGGTGTGAAGGTTTGAGTTGTGAAGGTTTGAGGTGTGTCAAGTGTAGTAGCTGACTTCCATACCTTTATACCTCCATATCTCAACCTTATTTAAAATATCCTTGCAAACCCGCCCAATCATATACCTCGCCGCCTTTTTGAGCTTGCATGGCCTCGGCGTTATCCTTGGACAACCAAGCCGATAGGCCAGCGCCCATGGGGCTGGGTACTTCCTTGGAAATCAGGTAGTTGCATTGCTTGGCATCTTGCCATTCTTTGGGGTTTTCGTAATCCCTGACAAGCGTCAAAGCCATTTCGTCGGACTGTTTTATCTTTAAAAACTCCATCATGCACTCTATGGCGTCGAACTTATACACTTTGCCTTTTTGAGAAACGGCTTCGGCGGCAAATTGCTCATCCACGATGGTCATCTTGCAATGGGCGCACATGTCTTCGCCAAATGAAACTGGCTCAGCAGTAGGAGTACAGGCTGTCAACAGGCTAAAAAGCAGCAACAGGATTGGAAGCTTTTTCATGTGAAAAGGTGTTTTTTTAATTGCTGGCTTAAAACCTGACAGGCCGTGGAGGTCTGTCAGGTTTAGCATTCATCACGCAGCTACCTCAATATTCCTTTCAGCAGCAACAATATGCTTTTGCAATGATTGCTTTTTACGTTGCAACCAAATAGCAATTCCGCTCAGGATAAAAGTAACTCCAATAAACCAGCCACCGATGTACGGCCATGATTTTGCAAGAAAGTTCAACAGTATTTTGTTGCCAATAAGCGGCGGCTGATAGGCCATGCCTGGTATTTTGATAGGGGCTGTCGGGCTGAGGTTGTGGCCGTAGTCGTATTCCCACAGGTAGAAGTCGTAGAGCCCCAACCCGCAACCAACCATGCCCAAAATCAACCAACCCATCCACCACTTCCAGCGGCCAGTAAAGGCCAGTGCCATTCCCAGCAGCGACATGGCTGCTACTACGATTGGGAAGTACTTCAATTCAGGAATTGAATCCGGCTCGATGTACTTCATGCCCACGTAGTGGTTCAAGATATTGATGTTTTGGAGGGTTCCGGGCTCGCTGCCCGTTATTTTGTTAATCCAAATATACATCGTCACGCCAGTTGGATATTGCGGAGCTATCAACGTTATCTGCCACATCGGGAAAACGAAAAGTGTGAGCAAAAGGGCAGCGGCGATGAAGAAGAGTATTTTAGGTAAGGATTTCATTTTTCGTGATTGGTGGTTGGTGATTGGTGATTCGTGCGAGGTACGGCCTTGTCACGAATCACCAATCACCAATCACGATTTTACTGAACTGGTTTCTCATCACCCAACCACCACTTGAGAGCGGTAGCGGAGCCAGCGGCAGAAACCCGCACATAGCCCTGCATTTCTTGGTGGAGTGCAGAGCAGAAGTCGGTACAGTACATCGGGAACACCCCTTCTTTCTTTGGCTCCCAAACTAGCGTCTCTGTCTGACCAGGCATGATGAGCAGCTCGGCGTTGTTGGCGCCCATTACTGCAAAGCCGTGCGGTACGTCGAAGTCTTGTTCTAGGTTGGTCACGTGGAAATAAACCTTGTCGCCCACTTTCACGCCTTCGATGTTGTCGGGCATAAAGTGGCTACGTATGCTGGTCATGTACACGTGGACATTATTGCCTTCACGCACCACTTTTGCGTCCTTTTCAGTCGGCGTCACATAGGGGTGCTTGTTTTCGCTCAACTTGAAGAACTGCTTTGATTTAGGCTTAATCTTGTCTGCTGAAATGCCTTGGGCATAGTGCGGCTCACCGATGGTCGGGAAGTCGAGCAACAGTTCCATTTTATCGCCGTCAATCGAGTAAAGCTGTGCGCTTTGGGTCAACTCAGGCCCAGTGGGCAGGTAGCGGTCTTTTGTGATTTTGTTCAAAGCCACCACGTATTTGCCTTCGGGTTTCATCGAGTTGCCGCCAGGAACCATCAAGTGACCAATTGAGTAGTAAGTAGGTTGGCGGTCAATGACCTCCCAAGTACCAACTTTCCACTTCACGATTTCGGAAGAGATAAAGAAGCTGGTGTAGGCGTTGCCTTTGCCGTCAAACTCGGTGTGGAGAGGGCCAAGGCCGGGCTCCTTCACCGTGCCGCCCAATACTGCGTCGAACTTCAAGATAGGCACACCGCCCACTTCGCCGTCAAAGTTCTTTTCCTCGGCGGCTTTCAGCATTTTGGCAAATGAGTGGGCTGTGATGTCAGCTGAGAGCTTGCCAGAGCAAACGATGTACTCACCTGTTGGGTCAACGTCAACACCGTGCGGCGATTTAGGAGTTGGCAGTAAGTAAACCAGGCCAGGGCACTCAGATGGAATCAGCACTTTCACCGACTTCATGGCAGTGGAAGTAGCGGTGTGCGTCTCGTCGCTGTACACGTTGTGCATATAGTTGGCAGGGAAATCCTTGGCTTTGCCAGCTTTCAAGTACTCCTCAGCTTTTTTCCAGTTCACTGCCGCCACAAAGTCCTTGTCGTTTTGTGAAGCATTTACTTCCAACAGCGAGTTTTTCATCTCGGAGTTGTAGCTGGTGAAGAACGTCCAACCATGCGATGGGCCTTTGCCACTGCTCGCTAGGTCAAAGTTCAGACCGGGCATCAGCACCTGAAACTCAATGTTCATGCGACCAGAATTCGGGTCCACTTTCACGAAGGACAATGCTCCTTTGAAGTTTTCGGCATAGCTTGAAATAGCCACGTCTTTTTGTGGAATCGGCACGCTAAAACGAGTGCCTGCTACCACGTACTCTGTATTTTGTGTCAAATATGGTGAGGAGTGGTTACCACCAGAGTTCGGCAGTTCAAGTGTTTCGGCAGTCTCGAAAGTGCTCAGGTCAATACGGGCGAGCCTTGGGGTGTTGTTGCCGTTGATGAAAATCCAACGACCGTCAGTTTCGCCATTTGTCTGCGAAAGGGCAGGGTGGTGGGCGTCGTCCCAAGGGATGAAACCGTGCGAAGTGTTAAGCAACGGCTTGGTTTCTTCGTTGAAGCCATAGCCTTTTTCAGGGTCCACGGAGAAAACAGGAATCACCTTCAACAGCCTACCGGAAGGGAGGCCATAAGCTGCGATTTGCCCGCTAAAACCGCCGGACATAAAGGCGTAGAATTCATCGTGTTGTCCTGGTGGAACATAAACCCTTGATGCAGCATCGCCGCTCAGAGCGCCTGTCGTAGTACCTTGGTTGGTCTTGCCGCAGCTTGATAGCACTAGTACTATTGCCGTCAAGATGCCTAGCATTGAGTTTGAAAGCTGGTTTGAATACTTTTTCATATCAGATAGAATTTTCAAATGAAGAAGAGTTTAGAATTGAGAATGGAAAATTGAAAATGGTACTGCTGAATTGCTTTGCGATGTTGCTGCATTCTCAATTTCCCATTTTCCATTTTCCATTCTCAATTAATTAAAGCGTCCTGAAATACTCCAGCACCTGCCTTGCTTCGTCTTGGGTGAGGTGTTGGTTGGCCATTGGTGAGCCGTTGAACTCCATGAGCAGCTTTTTGGCGATTGGGTCTTCTTTCACCATTTGCTCTGGGTTCAGTATCATGTTCATCACCCATTCAGGTGAGCGGCGATCGAGGATGCCCTTGGGTGCTGGACCGATAAATTTCTCAGTTGGTTTGTGGCAGGCCATGCACATTTTCTCATAAACGACTTTGCCTTTGTCGGCCATTGCTTGGTCAACGGAGGCACCCAGCTCAACAGAAGTGATTGGGCCAATGCCCTTGTTGGCCATTGGGTCAGGCTCATCCGCCATCATGGATTTAGGTTTTGGTGTGTCTCCGGCTGCTGGTTCCGGTTTGTCGGAGGAGCAGCCGATTGCCACCATGAAAACTGAAAATGCGAGGAGGTTTAGAACTAACTTTTTCATAATCAATTGATTTTGAATTTGTTGCAATGATTGTAGTGTGAATTTCGGATGTTTTTATCTTTTATTCGATGTGGCAAAGTTTGCTCTCCTCCACGGGTTGCTTGATGACAATAGTCAGGCTATGGACTGATATTTGTCAGCAGAATAAAAAAGGTATTTTTATCTTAAATTCCTAGATTTGCGGTTTCTAGTTTAGTTCGAACTGCATTTAATTGTCCATTCAACATTGAACCATGTTTACAAAGAGTTGCCAATACGCTATCAGGGCAGTCATTTACCTAACAGAGCACCAAGCCATCTCAAAAAACACTGGCGTGAAGGAAATCGCTGATGCGCTCCAAGTGCCGCAACAGTTCCTCGCCAAGATTTTGCAGCAGCTTTCCCGGCACAACCTCATTTCGAGTGTGAAAGGCCCCAACGGTGGCTTCTACCTCAGTGAAGAGAATGCGCAAGTTTCCTTGTTGGATATTGTGGAATGTATTGATGGCAAGAACGTCTTGAGTGCCTGCATTCTTGGTATGCCACGTTGTTCGAGCGAACAACCGTGCCCACTACACCACCATTTTTACGGTTGCAGGGAGGGTTTGAAAAGCACCTTGTCTTCTTGTGGCATCGGCTCGCTGTTGAGCGGAAAGCCGTGCTGATTTTGTGTTGATAGGGGTTTTGTAAAAGTTGATGAGGGTTGATAATGCACACTGGCACTATCAACCCTCATCAACTTTTATCAACCCTCATCAACCTAACTTTTAGCTGGCCGCTCGTATTTGCAGCAGCTATGCAAGTTGTCGTAAACTTTGTCGTCGGCTTTAACCTTATCTGTGTCGTGCCCAACTGCTGCAACGTTTTTGTGCAGTTGGTCGAGCGTGACTACTTCCGGGTTGAATTTTACGGTCGCCATTTCAGTCTCTTGGTCCCAGTAGGCGTATTTCACACCTTTTACCAAAAGTGCCTTCTCGATGCGTTCCTTGCACATCGTGCAGTTGCCGTAAACCTTGAACTTTTCGGTGATGTTGCCAGCATCCGTCTTGAAGGAAAACGAGAACGCTGCAATGGTAATGATGGAAAAAAACAATGCTTTCATGTTGTTGAAATTTACTGCAAATAAAAGGCTTTAGGCGGCGAATTGTTTGATTGGGGGTGTTAAGGTGCTGTGAATATTCAACATTTTCAAAACACCCACAACACCAGCGTTTCCGCAAACAAGGTAATGATGAGGATAGAAATAACGTCCAACCAAAAGCCCGACTTTACCATGTCAAATACCTTCAATTGACCACTACCAAAAACGATGGCGTTTGGCGGTGTGGCCATCGGCAACATGAAGCCACAACTTGCAGCCAGCGTAACAGGCACTGCCAGCAATATCGGCTCGATGCCTGCCCCTTGGGCGATGCCACTCACCACGGGCAGGAAAACCACTACCAGCGCTACGTTGGAAAGTGCTTCCGATAGGGCGACCGTCGCAGTCGTTAGCAGCAAAATGAATAAGATTCGGTTGATTTGGGAGTCGTGGAAGGAGTTGCCAATCAAGTCAATCAACCCCGTTTTGTAAAGGCTGTCGGCTAAAGCAAGGCCGCCGCCAAAAAGCAGCAAAATACCCCAAGGCAACTTTGAAGTACTGTCCCAATCCAGCAAAAACTCGCCTTTTTGGAAATTCACGGGTATCAAAAACAAGGCAATTCCAGCAGCGATGGCCACCATGTCGTCGGTGAGTTTTAGGCCAGGGATGGCTTTGTTCAGGAAACTGCCAGAAACCCACAGTGCCACTGTACACATGAACAGCCAGAAAACCCGCTTTTCGGCTTTGGACGGTTTGCCCAGTGCAGCCAATTCGTTGCGGATGATTTCACGGGCACCCTCAAACTTGCCGAGGTTGTTGGGGAAGAGGATTTTGACATTCAAGAAATAGGTAATCAACACCAGTATTACCATTAGTGGCACTCCAATGAGCATCCAGTCAAAGAAGTCAACATTGTAGCCGTTTTTGACCATGTACCCCTTGAAAACTACATTGGGCGGAGTGCCGATGAGTGTGGCCATGCCACCAATGCTCGCTGCATAAGCGATGCCCAGCATGATGGTTTTGGAGAAATTGGCCATGCCACGGGATTGTCCCCCTTGGGTTTCGTTCAGCAATGCAATAACCGACAGTGCGATGGGCAGCATCATGATACATGTGGCGGTGTTGCTAATCCACATGCTCATGGCCGCAGTGGCTATCATAAAGCCAAGAATGATGCCATTGGCATTGGTTCCCGTCAGCCGCACAATGGTCAAGGCAATGCGGCGGTGCAGGTTGCATTTCTCCATCGCCAGTGCCAACAGGAAGCCGCCGAGGAACAGGAACACGATTGGGTCGCCGTAAAATGGGGCAATGACTTTGGGCTCGCTCACCCCCAACAGCGGCAGTAGCACCAGTGGTAACATCGCCGTGACAGGGATGGGCATTGCTTCTGTCACCCACCAACCCAACATTAGCAAGGCAACGGATAGTACCCGCCAAGCATCCAATTGTAGACCCCACTGCGGGGGTAACAACTGCATCAGTACGAACACTGCTGGCGAAAGAAAAAGCCCGATTTTTTTTGAGATGTCCATGCAGAAGTTTGGTCAATTTTCACAAAGAAAAAAAACTTTCCGAGAGCATGTCCCGGAAAGTTTTTCTTGGAAAATCAAAAGTGGTGCTGTCGAGGTTGGTTACTTCACCATCTTGATTTTGTTCAAGACCAATTCGCCAACTTTTCGACCTTGTTCTACGCCATACTTGCAGGCTGGAGTGTAATGTATGCCGCCGTAGAGTCGGCTGATAGCAGCCTCTTCGGCAGCATGGTTGAACGATTTGAAACTCCTAACCCCCATTCCATAGGCCACTTCCGTGGAGTCCGTAAAAGCAAAATCGTCACCGAAGACAGATGTTAGCACGGTGGCAGAAGATGTCGAAATCACGCTGTGGCCGCTAGTGTATTCAGGAAATGGAGGTGTTTGGAGCAGGGGAGTCCAAGCTGGGTCAATGAAGGTTTGAATGACCGTTTCAGGGCGCACAACTTCGCTGCGGTACTTTTCGTCCCAGCATGAGATGAATCCATCAATCAGCGCCAGTGAACACATGGTATAGGCTTGAGCCGATTTCATAATGTCGGCATTGGCTTTTATGCAAGCCGTCTTGGTGATGCCCATCCAGTGGCCGCCAGGCGTGATTTTCTTGGTAGCAAACATTACGTGGCCCTTGTGGTGCGATACGTAAGGGTTACAATCCCAAAATTTGGCAATGTCTATTCGCTCGTTTTTCTCTGCCTCCGGTGTTTCGAGTGCTTTGTAAACCTCGTAGGCAATTTTGTAAAACTCGCTGTTTTTGTCCGTCATGTTGAAAGGTGGCGGTGGGATTGGCTTGAACTGTTGTGCAGAATCGAGCACGAACGGGCGGATTTTGTTCCAGTGCGGTTCAATGGCGTCCATGTAGTCTGGTGGCGTTGGTTTCCAGCGCTTTGGTTCGTCGTTGATGGTGTATTTCGGAAAGGTGCGGGTCTGCTTATAGTTGTCTTTATCAGCCCAAGCGAGGATGTGCGCTGCAACAGATTCTCCGTACGCCATTGACCGCTCGTACACGTCTTTTGGCATGTTGAGTTTCTGAAAATCGGCCATCAATTTTGCCTCGTACTCGTCAATTTTCTCTTCAGAGAAAATCAGTTTTTTACCAACGACAATCATTGCCTTGGCACCAGCCAGTGGATAGCAATATTCCTTGCCTGCTTCAGGCTGAGGGGTAGGTTCCAGACCATTTAGTTGACCAGCCAGTGTTTGATAGCCGGGGTTGCCGGGCACCATCGCCTCGTAGGCAGCGATGTTGGAGTACGTATAAATACGACTTGCCACAGGTGGGGAAAAAATGTCGTGCACAATCACGTCGGTGATGGTTTGCAAGGTATTGTGCAGAAATTCAGGTTTAGAAGTGTCTTGTTTCCATTCAGGGTTGGCGGTTTGGCAGCTAAAAAAAACAGTGCCCAAAAGCAAAAGGATAATAATGCTTAGATTTTTCATCATAAGAAAGTTAAGATTGAAATGACCAAACGGTTTAGGCTAGATTTTTTGTCAACAGGTAGGTTTCAATTGTAAGAATAGGCTGCAAAAGTAAGAAAAACTCTACGGCGAAGGTGGGTCGGCTGTTTCAAAAACTTCTTAGAAAATACTTAAAATGGAACGGGCTGCCCCAATTGGGCAGCCCGTTCAGCTTCTTAGCCAATGCTGTTGGGAGAACCTTACTCCTTCACAAACTTGACAATTTCTTGCTGACCATCGTTGTAGCGCAAACGCAACAAGTATGCGCCAGCCTGTAGGTGACTGAAATCTACTTTTTTCACAACCGTACCTGCATCGAGCTTCATGCGCTCTACCAACTTACCCTGCATACTGAGCACCTCGATTTGCGTGGCAGTCTGCACAAAGCTGTTGGCTTCAATCGTCAACTGGTCGGCGATTGGGTTCGGGTGAACCAAGAAATTCTGGGCCTGTGCAAAACGTTGCACCAATTTTTCGTTGGAGAACAGCATGTGCTGGCCATTGTCCAATATCTCAACACGGTAAAAGGCATTACCTTTTTTAGGAGCATTGTCGGCAAACGTGTATTGGTTCGTGCCAGCTTCCTGTGCTTGTGGCAAAACTGTCAGCTGCTGGTAGTTGACTCCATCAGTTGAACGCTGAACTGAGAATGCGTAGTTGCCTTCCATGCGCTCAAGTGCCCAGTCAACCATCACAGCGTTGGCTACTTCACCCACGTTGATGACAAGGCCGTTGCCACAAATGATGGGGTTGTTGGAGATAGCTACGCCGAACTGGTCGGTGGAGGTGCAGCCGTCTTTCGTAACTGACAGTGTGATGTACACCACGCCAGCTTGGTTCCAGGTCACCGTTGGGTTTTGGCTGGTGGAAGTGGACGGGGTTGCCCAAGGGCCAAAATTCCATGAGTAAGTTGCGCCAGCACCATTGCTTGCAGCAAAATAAGTCACTTGGTCGCCAACACAGGCGAGGTCTAGTCCTGAGATTTCTGCAACTGCCACGTCGTCCACAATAACGGCGACGATGTTCGATTCCTTCCAGGTTTCACAGTTGGCGGCTCTTGCGCAGCGTACGAAGTAGGTGGTTTCGTAAATCAAGCCTGGGTCGTAGCTGGCGCTCATGCCACCCGAAGGTACAGGCAGCCAAGTGTTCGGGTCGTATGGGCCAGGCAGGGTGGAGTACATCCACATGTACACCGTGGCACTGCCACCACCCGTTGCAGGAGTTGTTGAATTGATAGGTGCGGCGTCATTGCCTGGGCCACAGAGCGTCTGGTCACAGCAGATGGTGCCTGGGTCTATGATGTTTAGGCAGGCTTCGTAAACACCAGCATCCACGGTCACATTGCAATTGCCAGCGGAGAGGGTGATGTTGCCAGTGCTGCCAGCAGCGTTCACGTCGCTGTCCGTGAAGTCGTCAGTACATGCGTTTGCAGGCGAAAATGCCATGCCAGTAGGCAAGGTAAAACTAACCTGGTATGTACCCGGCTGGAGGTTGTCAAATTGATAGTGACCATTGTTGGCAGTGGTGGTCGTCAGGTTGACGGAAGCTCCAGTGGTAGTCGTGCCAGTCAGCGTGACTGTGACATTGGCTTGGCCAAACTCCGTTGGGTCTTGGCAACCGTTGCGGTTCATGTCCATCCAAACTCGATCGCCGATGCAGCTGGGTTCACTCAATGTGACGGAGCTAGTACCTGTGCAGCCGTTGGCAGAAGTTACCGTCACCGTGTAAGTGCCGGGGCCGAGGCCAACAAGGTTGGAGGTCGTAGCGCCTGTGCTCCAAACGAAGCTGTAAGGTGTGGTACCGCCACTGGCTGTCGCTGCAACTGCTCCGTCGTTGGCGCCTACTGCGCTGATGTTCTGGGTGACAGTTGCTGTCACAGTGAGGCTTGGGTTGGTAGCAGTGATGACCACCATGCCCATTACAGCACAACCATTTGCGTCGGTAGCCGTCACGGCGTATGCGCCAGCATTGAGATTGTTGATGGTAGCGCCAGTGCCACCGTTGCTCCAGGCGTAAGTGTAACTTGGTGTGCCACCTGACGCAGCAGCTGTTGCGGAGCCGAGCGTGTTGCAAACGAGGTTGACTCCAGTAACCGTAACGGCGACTTGGGTTGGCTGGCTTACGAATGCGCTTGTGAACGCAGTGCAACCGGAAGCTTGGTCGGTAACCGTCACGAAATATGTGCCGCTGGAAAGGTTGCTGATGGTCTGGTTGGTGCTGCCATTGCTCCACTGGTAGGTAACAGTGCCTGTTGCACCAGTGGCGGTTGCAGTAGCGCTGCCTGTGCTGGTGTTGAAACAAGTTGCAGCAGAGCCGACTGCGGTCACGTTGATGTTGGAAGAACCAGAAACCGTCACTTGGTCGGTGGCGGTGCAACCATTTGCGTCTGTGGCTGTGACGGAGTAGGTGCCGGGTGTCAAATTGTTGATGATGGAAGTAGTGGCACCTGTGTTCCAGAGGTAGGTGTAGGGTGCTGTGCCAGTGCCGGGTGTCACCATTGCGGTTGCTGTGCCGTTTGCGGCGCAACCACTGCTTACACCCGTGATATTAAGGTCAATGCCAGGTACACCGCCGACAGTGGTTTGGGCAGTTGCTCCGCAACCATCGGCATCGGTCACGATGACGCTGTAATTGCCGGGAGCTAGGCCAGTGATGGTGGCAGTGGTGCCGCCATTGTTCCAAAGGAAGGTGTACGGTGCTGTGCCACCAGTGACAGTTACTGTCGCAGTTCCGATTGCGGTGCCGCAAGCAGACGCTGGCGTTGCGCTAGCATTCAAAAAGATGCTCGCTTGTGGAATGATGACGACTGCTGCCGTGTTGGTGCAGCCCACGAAATCGGTCACGGTCACACTGTAGTTGCCCGGCAACAAACCGCTGATGCTGGTCTGTGTAGAACCTGTGCTCCAAACCACGGTGTAAGGTGCTGCGCCGCCAGACGGTGCAACTGAAGCAGAACCTGTGGTGCTGCCGCCACTGCCGCAAGATGGGTTTGTCACGCTGAGGTTTACGCTGATGGGCGTAGGGTTGCCCACAGTGCTGGAACCAACAATGGTGCAGCCGTTCACATCCGTAACGGTGACGCTGTACGTGCCGGGGCCGAGATTAGGATTAACAGAACCAGTAGCACCGTTGCTCCAGTTGTAGGAGTAGGGTGGGGTACCTCCTGTCACAATGGCTTCCAAACTGGCATCGCAATAGTTGAAGCATGCAAGCCCCTGTGCGAGTATGTTGATGCTCATTGGGGCAATGATGGTGGCACATTTTACGGCTTGACATCCGTTGGCATCGGTTACCGTCACGCAGTGCAGACCAGCGGAAAGGCCCGAAACACTGGCAGTGGTTGCGCCTGTGTCCCAGAGGTAAGTGTAACCTCCTGTGCCGCCCGTTACGTTTGCAGTAGCGTTGCTACCACCCGTGCAAGGGTTGCCGGTGGAAATGTTCACGGTCACGGCACTGGGTTGTGTTAGGTTGAAGGAAGCGTTGGCCTGCAAGCCGTTGGCATCGGTGACAGTCACCGAGTAGTTGCCTGCACCAATGCTCTGGAGAACATTGCCACTAGCCCAGTTGCTCCATGCGAAGGTGTAGGGCGAGGTGCCACCACTCGGTACCGCGGTGACTGAACCATTCGTGTAGCCATTGCAAGTAGGATTAATGCCCGTGATGGTCACACTGACTTGAGCGTCCATCATCATTGGAAATAAGCAGGCAAATGCCAATGAGAGAAATTGGGAGTAACCCAAGAGAGCGTTTCTCAGGTGTTGATTTGGATTCATAGTTTACTGTTTTGGTAATAATTATAAAATGTTAACCGAGTGTCAACTCGTTTTTCATTGAATTTCCAGCAATTGTCTAGATTGTTGTGAGCCAGTTTGACCTTTAAAAACTGTAAAGCCCGAATTGTCAAAAATTGAATGGAGTAGCTACTTGAATAGCATAGTTACCTTTTTTCAAACTAGCTTGATACCTGATGAGTAGATGTCTGTAAAATTAGCAATCACCCAAAAGTGTAAATTGATAGGTGATGTACGGGTGTTAAATCGGGTTCTGGCGAGTATTTCAGGCTGCTAAGGTAGAACGATTTGAATAAATTTTCTAACAGTTTTGTTTTGAAGCTTACATGTGGTTTTGATGGTTGGATGTAGTACTGAGGTAAAAGCTTTTGCAGAAGTAAAAAAGGCATGGAAGACATGGGGTCTCAGATTGATAACCCATGTTTCCATGCCTTTTATTTTAAATGGAGTTTATCCTGTTTACTCCGTAAGCAACATCATTTTGGTGTCGGTATCGTCATCCGTTGCCAATCGGTAGTAGAGGATGCCCGTGCCATGGCCGAGTTCATTTCTACTGAGCCGGACTTCATTGTAGCCTTGCTGGTAGTTGCCTTTCAGCGACTTAAGCACCCTGCCCGAAGCATCCGTGATGGTCAACTGCGCAGGTCCAGCTTTTGGCAACCTGAACCCAATCAACGTTTCCTTGCTGAACGGGTTAGGCTTGTTTTGGAATAGCTCAAAGTTCGCAACTGCCTCGTTTTCAATGAATTGTAGTTGAACGCCCAGCATCTGCCCCTCTTGGCTGTACGCCTCGGTGCGGGTGAATCGGTCGCTCAACCAAAGCGCATCGCCGAGTTTGCCGTTTTCCTTGGCCTTGAAAATCAAGGTGAAATTGGCTTCCTCAATGGCCTGTTCGCCGTGCTGGTTCCAACTGGACGTCAGTGCGTTTTTACCCAATTTTGCGAAGCCAAAGCTTGAGGCCGAGGCCGTCCCTTCGCCGACTTCAACGAATTCGAGCAGGTCGGCGTCGAAGTCCAAGGTGAACTGGTAACCGGATGCCTCGAAATCCTTTGCATTGAATTCGCAAGCGTAGGTTTTCCCAGCTGTCAAGTACTCGTTTTTGGCTTCAAAAATCAGTGCACCACTGCTCCTCTCCTCGTTTTCGTCGTCAGTGAAGGCCGACGAATTGTTCACGTCGCCAATTTTCACCGCCACAAAATCTGCGTCAAGCACTTCTGCTGGGATGTCGTTGATGCTGATGACCTCCGGAAACGTTTCAGCCCACGGGTTGGTCGGCACTGGGAACACGTAGCCCTTGTCCACGAACCGCCACGAGGTGTTGTTGGCGAAGTCCGAGTCAATTTGCAGTATCAATTTGCGCAGCTCCACCATGTCGAAAGTCGTGATAGTTTTCGAGTTGTTGATGTCGGCTGCAATCAACTTGTACGGCGAATCGAGCAACTGG
>CAYTZS010000042.1:0-30813 GCA_964442355.1 uncultured Saprospiraceae bacterium
AACATCACCCAGAGCATCCTTTCTGAAATCAAGCTGGATGATGTGTACTCCTGCGGCGACAAAGTGGTGGCCATCGGCTGGTCAAGCGGCAAGGCGATTAAATCAGGCAAAAGCTTCCAAATCAGGGTCACGCAGCTGTTCACCTTCAACCAAAACAACAAAATCAGCCGGGTCGAATTTTATGCTGACCTGCCAGCTTTTGCTGAATTGCTGGGGGTCAACCCGACACCTCCATAGACCTGTTTAATCCAGAGAGTCCTGCTCGGTTCCCGATGAGTTCTGCCGTATCTGAGTGAGAAGGTGGGCTTGCCGGGATACCACAGGATTAATTGCCCCATTAAATCGGAAAACCAAAAATTAATAGCGCATACGAGTGTGGTTAGGTTTAGGTAATCATATAATCTGTTTAACCTGACTTATTTATTTTGCCTTTTCACACGAATATGCGATAGTAAAGAACCAGTATTTACTGGAACTTTGACTCGAAATTAAATCATCCGACTTTTTAAAATTATTATCTTAAATCAATTTAAATCACTCGATTCATGAAAACGATCTCATTGAAGGCCCTCGTGGCCATGTTCAGCCTTTTGGCCACGCTCACCATGACAAGCTGCGAAAAGGACAAGGATAAACCCGACAACACCGAAGTGCTGACGGGCGGTTCTTGGAAATTGACCGCCATGACCTCTGACCCCGCTTTTGACTGGTTTGGCACTCCTGTGACAAACCTCTACGCCCAACTGCCAGCCTGCATCAAGGACGACCTCACCATTTTTAAAGAAAATGGTACCGTCAACTTTGACGAAGGGGCCAGCAAATGTGACCCGAACGACCCCCAAACCACCTCTGGTACATGGGCGTTCAACACCGACGAAACGATACTCTCCGTCACTACGGACGGCGATACCGAAAGCTGGAACGTAGAGGAAATGAAGGACAAAACCTTCCGTGCCAGGTACGAAATAACTCAAGAAGGTATCACCTACACCTTTACGGTGACCTTCAAAAGAGATTAATGGTGAAATGAATCTGTGCAGGCGGGGCTGAAATATGCCCTGCTTTGTTTTTCACCAACTAATGCATAGCTCACAAAACCAATTAATGACAATTTCATCAACTAAAATCTTCTTTGAATGAAAACCATCACCACCATCACCAATATTTTGCTGCTGGGTTTGTTCTTGGCCAGCTGCTCTAAAAACGAAAATGACCAACTCGCTCCCGCTGTGGTCGAAATGACACCCGAAATGAAGGTGAAACGGGGCGAATACCTTGTGAATGCAATGGGCTGCGACGACTGCCATTCCCCTAAAATGATGACCCCTCAAGGCCCAGTGCCCGACCCTAAATTGCGAATGTCAGGCCACCCCGCCAGCCAGCAGTTGGCACCCATCTCCGACAAGAGCGTGCTGAAGGACTACGTGCTTTTCGGCATGGGCATGACTGACGCAACCGGCCCGTGGGGCACCAGTTTCGCTGCCAACCTGACGCCTGACGGCACTGGCATCGGCAACTGGTCAGAGGAGCAGTTTTTCAAGGCCATTCGGGAAGGCAAGTACAAGGGGCTTGATGGAAGCAGGCCACTGTTGCCGCCCATGCCTTGGGTGGTTTACAAGAACCTGAACGATGATGACCTCTCGTCCATTTTCGCCTACTTGATGTCGTTGCCACCCGTCAACAATATCGTACCTGCACCCATTCCACCAGCCGCAAAATGAACCTTTGGGGTGGCATGTTCCGAGGAGCAGCCACCCCATATTTTTTATCACAACAGGTTGATAATCATTGTTTAAGCCAATTTTACAGTGAAAAAGAAAATTGAATTTCCCCTTGTTGCATTTGCCTTTTTGGCAGTGTTTGCGGTGCGTACCACACAACTCATCGTGCCGCACACCCAGCTGGGGAGCGAGCTGGAAGCAAGTGGCTCCAGTTTGCCAGTCGAAGCTGTTCAAAACTTGAAACCTGAGTTCTCGCTAAATTTGAACCATGAAAATCTCCATCATTGGTGGCGGCATTGGCGGGTTGACCACTGCTATTGCAATTAAAAAATTCCGCCCAGACATTGACCTAGAAATATATGAGGGCAGTCCCGAACTGCGAGCTGCTGGAGCTGGTTTGGCCCTCGCTGCCAACGCTGTTCAAGGGTTTGACCAAATCAGCGTGAAGGACGAAGTGTTGTCGGTGAGCAATGTGCTGCATTACTTCAAAGTGCTCGACCCGGCTGGGCGGCCAATTATGCAAAACGACAACCTCGCCATCAACCGCAACTTGCAGACTATCAGCAACTTCGCTGTGCATCGTGCCGACCTTCAGCGGGTTTTGCTGGCGCAAATCCCGAATGTGCCGATTCACTTGGACAAACGGGTTTGGGATTTCAGGCAAACCGGCGAAGCCGTCCAAATCCGCTTCGCAGATGGCACGGAAATCTCCACCGATTTTGTGATAGCTGCCGATGGAATCCACTCCATTTTTCGTCAAATGCTGCTGCCGAAATCCCAAATCCGTTTTGCTGGGTACACCTGTTGGCGGGGCGTGGCAGAAGCACCGTTGCAAAAGCTGGAAGGCTTCTCGCAAAATGGTGCCACCGAAACCTGGGGCCTTGGCAAGCGATTCGGCATTGTGCCCTTGACCGATGGCCGCATTTACTGGTTCGCTTGCCTCAATGCCCAGAAGGCGAAAGACGAACGGCTGGCTGCTTTTGGCAAAAAAGAACTGCTCGAGCACTTCGGTGATTTCCATGCTCCGGTTGCCCAAGTCATCAGCCTGACCGGCCCCGCCAAGATTTTGTGGAACGACATCATTGACTTTGCGCCCGTCAAGCAATTTGCCTTTGGCCGGGTACTACTGCTCGGTGATGCAGCGCATGCCACTACGCCCAACATGGGACAGGGTGCCTGCCAAGCCATCGAAGGCGCCGTGATTTTGGGCAAAACCTTGGAGCGGATTTCTGAGCCGCAAGCTGCTTTCGCTGCCTTCGAAAAGAAACGGTTGCAACGAACAACCTTCGTCGTGAACCGCTCTTGGCAATTGGGTAAACTGGCGCAAATGGCCAACCCAATGCTGGCAAGCTTGCGCAATTTCGCCCTTCGAAGGGTGCCTGACAGCATGAACGAAAAGCAGGTGAAGATGCTGCTGGAGGTGGAGTATTGATTTGCCAACGTGGTCGAATGGAATTAATTCAATGTAAATGGGGAAACCTAAGCATTGGAAACAGAAATTTGCAGCATGCCGAACCAACGACTACTCATTTTACTTGCATTTTTACTGACCCGTGGTTGCCTCGTTGCACAACCATCCAGCGCTGCTCTGCTGCACTACAACACCGACCAGGGCCTCAGTAACGACCACATTACGGCAATCGCAAAGGACAAACTCGGCTTTCTGTGGGTGGGCACGGTGAACGGGCTCAACCGCTTCGATGGCCGTAATTTCAAAGTGTTTCGGCACAGTGCCACGGACGAGAACAGCATTCCCAACAACTTAATCATCGGCATCACACTGGCTCCAGACGGTTGGCTCTGGGTCGCCACAGATTTTGGCCTCTGCAAAATTGACCCCTTCTGGCTCGACATCGAGCGCATACCCATCCCCGAAAATGCCGACACGCTCAAAAACGACGCCGCCACGCCTGTTGCCTTCGACTCGAAGGGCATGGCTTGGACGACGGGTTGGAGTGGCATTTACCAGTTTGACCCCAAGACGGACAAAATCGTTTTTTCGCAAAAAACAGAACAAAACGTGCCTGGCTACTTCGGTACCATCATTGACGAAAAGGACCGAATTTGGATGATAAACAGTGGCCTTCGTCGCTTCGACCCTGTGACCAAGGAACTCAAACTTTTCAAGGGCGTCAACCCACGGGAGTCGTTTTTGGATGCCTCCAGCCTGTGCGTGGTGCAGGACGATGCCGGACAAATTTGGGCAGGCACATGGTTTTCGGGCATCTGGAAATACCTGCCTGAACTGGATGAATTTGCCAAAACCAAATTCCCGAACACGCTTGCCCAGCGACTGTTGCCAGGCACCACCGCCGATGGGCGTCAATTCTTTTGGGTGGGCGGCGGCAACCACGGGTTGGGGATTTATTACCCTGACAACCATCAGCATATCGAGTTCAAGCCGGACATGCGAGACCCCTACACCCACAACAACTACTTGGTCAAGTTTTTTTTCAAGGATACTGCCAATGACGACGTCTGGATTGGTACTGAAATCGGGCTGGAGCATTACGCACCATCGGCTGTCAGGTTTGGCCGTGGATTGATTCCGCAAACACCTGACATGGGGCAGTTTAGCCTCGTGTCAGGGGTGGTGCATGACAATACCGACCCCACTGGACAGCGCTATTTTGTGGCCGTTTGGGGCACGGGACTGTTCAGTTGGAACAAAACTACAGGCGAGGTTATCCGCATGAAATCGGATAAGTCAAATTTCGCAGGGCGAGGCATTTACCACCTGTTCCAAGACAGCAAGGGCTTTGTTTGGAGCTGTACAAATGCCGGAGTGAGCCGATACAATCCCCGAACGGGCGAGGCACGGGATTACGAGAAATTTTTCCAGAAACCGGACCAATACGGCCTAGTTTGGTGCGGCATGGAAGACAGCAAAGGCAGTGTTTTGTTTGGCACCGCATTGGAAGGCCTGTACCGATACAACCCCAAGGCCGACCGGATGGAGCTGTTTTTCAACCAAAAAGAATTCTTCAACAAGCGTGGCTATTTGGGCGTCCGTCAAATGTCGGAAGCCCCGGATGGGCGGCTCTGGTTGGCCTGTGGCGAGAGCAGCCTGATTCGCTTCGACCCAGCCGCGGGGGAGGGGAAGCGGTTCACGTACCAAGACCAATTCACCACCGATGCCTGCGGGGCCGTGGAGGCCGGGCAGAACGGACGGGTTTATGCCGCCTTTCACGAGACCTTCCTCGAACTGGATTCCGAGGGCAAGGTGCTGCACCGATTTACGAATGAGAATGGCCTGAAAACCACCCGCTTGTGTTTTTTTGTGGAGGACAAAAAAGGGCGAATCTGGTTCAACTCAGAGTATTTGCTGCACTGCTTCGACCCCGAAAGCAGCAAGTTCAGCTACTACGGCAAGGCCGATGGACTTTTCAGCAACACCATCACCGATGCGCTGAACATAACGCCAGCAGGCGAGGTGTTCGTGGGTTTTCAAAACGCCTTCAATTACTTTTACCCCGACCGAATGACGCTAAACCATCAGCCTCCGCCGGTGGTTGTGACGGGCATCAACGTGATGAACAAGGAACGGGAATTGCGTACGCAAACGAGTATTACGCTTGATTTGGGCTTGTTCACTACGGAGATGAAAAGCGTCATCCGTGACACATTCCTCGTGCTGAACCCCGGCGAAGATTTCTTCGAAGTGGAATTTGCGGCGCTCAACTTCAACCAGCCGGAGCGCAACCGATACGCCTATATGTTGGAGGGCTTCCACGACGACTGGGTTTACACCGACCGTCCTGTTGCCACGTTTACCAACCTCAACGGCGGCACCTACCTGCTGCGCATGAAAGCTGCCAACAACGATGGCGTCTGGAACGAACAAGGGACGAGCCTCGAAATCAGGGTTCGGCCACCGTTCCACAAAACTTGGTGGTTCCAGGTTTTGATGATGCTGTTGGTGGGTGGAGTAGTGCTGGGCTTCGTCAAGCTCCGTCGCCAGCAGCGAGCACGACTCGAACGCTTCCGGGAGGGTCTGGCACGTGACCTCCACGACGAAATGGGAAGCACCCTGAGCAGTATCCGCTTTTTCAGCGAATTTGCGAAACAACAAATTGGTGACGAAAAACCGACCGTGACGCCCGTGCTTCAGCGCATCAGCGACAGTGCCAATTCTCTCTCGGAAAGCATGCAAGACATCATCTGGGCGATGAAAACGAAGAACGACCACCTCGAAGACCTGGCTGCCCGCATGACGGAATTTGGGCTGCGGCTGCTGGAATCTCGCAACATGCGCTTCACCACGCACGTCAACGAGGATTTTTCGGGCAAACAACTCAAGCCGGAGCAACGCCGCAACGTTTACCTCATCTTCAAAGAAGCCGTCAACAACGCTGCCAAGTACGCCGAGGCCAGCGAGGTGCAGCTCTTTCTTGCCCTGAAAAACGGGCAGCTCCTGATGCGGATTACGGACAACGGCAAGGGCTTCGAGGTGGGCGATGGACGCTCCACTTTGGGAGCTGGGGGCAGCAGCGGCGGCAACGGCCTGAACAACATGCGCCAACGTGCAGCCGACATCGGTGGGAATGTGGAGTTTTTCTCAAAACCGGGCGAGGGGACAAGGGTGGAGTTGCGGGTGCGGGTTTGAAAAATTGACCTACATTAGATTCTGGTTTTTGGTTTTTTTTTTCAGGAAAATTCCACCCTGAAACCAAAAACCCGAAACCATTTCATCACCAACATAAATCACCCTGTTTGCAAATGAGAAAACAACTCATCCTGCTGGCGCTGGCGCTTCAACTCGCCAGCCTACGCCTCGCAGCCCAGCCACAGGGCGCATGGTCATATCGACATTTCACCACCGAGGACGGTCTCTCCCACGACGTGGTGACGACAATGGCGAAGGACAAACGGGGTTTCCTGTGGGTGGGCACGAAGTCCGGACTGAACCGCTTCGACGGGCGCTCGTTTCTCCCGTTTTACCACCAACCGGGACAGCCCAACAGCTTGCCTGGCAATTTCATTTTTGGCATAAACACCGACCCCAGCGGGCTGCTTTGGGTGTCCACCTCACACGGGCTTTGCAGGCTCGACCCCGACAGCCGCCGCTTCGAGCAGGTGCCACTGCCAGGCTACGTGCCGGGCGAGTCGTCGTGGGTGGGCGAGGTGATGTTCGACAGCAAGGGCACGCCCTGGGTCTGCGGCCTCGACAGCATCTATTCGATTGACCCCAAGACCCTTGGCAGCAAGGGGTACGTGACCGGAACAAAGTCGGCGGCCTTCAACGACGTTTGCATGGACAAGCGGGACCGGTTTTGGATGACCACGGGCGGTAGCATCTTCTGTTTCGACACGAAGCAAAAAACCATGCGGGCCTACGTGAGCCAAGACGTGAACCCCACCGTTTTCAAGGCCTTCCTCACGCGTATCCAGGAGGCACCTGACGGCAAAATCTATTTCCTCAGCGCCGACGGCCACCTGTTTTGGCTCGACCCCACGCTCGACACCATCGTGCCCTACCCGCACAAGCTGCCGTTCCCGCTGGATTTCCTCGCCCCCGACAAGGACGAATCGGGCAAGCCGTTTTTTTGGACGAGCGGCGGCGGCCAGCGGCTTGCAACATTTTACCCCGAAAATGGGGCGCTGCACCCCATCGGATTCTCAGCGCCAGGTGGCACCAGCAGCGACGTTTTCCAAAATATCGGGGTATTCAAAGACCCCACCCCACGCGGGCCTGTCTGGCTGGCGACTTTCGGCGGGCTGACCCAGTTGGCACCGATGACCGTCGCGTTTGGCTTGGAGGAGTTTCCGATGGACGAGAAAAATGCGGTCATCCTGACCGTTTTGGAACTGACAAAAAACCGGGCCGACCCCAGCGGAAATACCTACTTCATCTTCGGCAATGGCCGCAACCTGTACGAATGGAACAAGGCTGAGCACCGCCTCCGCCTCATCGCACCCACCGACGTGCCGGAGTACAACAACCGCCTCGGCTGCATGATGCAGGACAGCCGGGGCATGGTCTGGCTCGGCGACATTGGGCGGGTAAAGCGCTACGACCCCCGCACGGGCGCTTGGCGCACTTGGGTCGGCGACGAGTTCCCCCTGCCAGCAAACCGTGGCACGGTCTGCGCCTTTGAAGACCGTGCCGGCAACATCTGGTTCGGCACTTCCATTCAGCAATTGCTGAAATTCAATCCCCAAAAACAGCACCTCGAAACTGTCAAACTGCCAATGTCCAACGACCCAACGGCGAACGTTCCTATTAAAAAGATGGCAGAAGATAGCCTCGGCAATCTTTGGATGTCAAATAGTCGCAACCAACTCTTCAGGTTTGCTCCACGGACGCTCGCCCTCCAGTCATTTTCGCTCGAAATCGGCGATGCAGAGGTAGAGGTCTCCGACTTGCTTTTTGACGAAAAGGGCAGGTTTTGGGTAAGCTCGACCGCTGGGCTGCTCGAATTGGACTACGAGGCGAGGCTTTTGCGCCGCCTCACGCAGGCCGACGGCCTGAAAAGCGACTACATCGGCGACATACAGGAGGATGCCGACGGGCGCATCTGGTGCGGCACCGACAACCTGCTGCACTGCTACAACCCCGCCACCAACACGTTCACCTACTTCGGCAAAAAGGACGGCCTGAAGTCCAACAACACCATTTTCGCCCTCGCAAAAAGCCACGACGGCGAGCTGCTCGTGGGCTTCGAGCACGCCTTCAGCCATTTCGACCCGGCGCAACTGCAGCAGGACATGACTCCCCCGACCGTCGCCGTCACCTCCCTGCGGGTGATGAAGGAGGAGCGCAACCCTGCTGAGCCGGTCGTGCTCCGACCCGGTGAAAACTTCCTCAGCGTCGAGTTCACGGCGCTCAACTTCAGCCAATCGGGGCGCAACCAGTATGCCTACCGCCTCGAAGGCTTCGACGAGGACTGGGTTTACACCGATCGCCCCGTGGCCACCTACACCAATCTTGATGGGGGTAGCTACACGCTGTTCCTGAAGGCCGCCAACAGCGACGGCATCTGGAACGAGCAGGGTATAAGCCTGCCCATCAAAGTCATTCCGCCGCTTCGCAAACGCTGGTATTTCAAGCTGTTTTTAGCTATATTATTGACGGGCGCCATGTCTGGTATCTGGTGGCTTCGCCGACAGCAGCGGACCAAAATCGAAACATTTCGGGAGAGCCTCGCCCGCGACCTACACGACGAGATGGGAAGCACCCTGAGCAGTATCCGCTTTTTCAGCGAATTTGCCCGGCAGCAGGTCAGCGGGGGAAATGCGCCCGCCGCCGAGCCGATTTTGCAGCGCATCAGCACTAGCGTCAGCAGTGCCTCGGAATCCATGCAGGACATCATCTGGGCGATGAAAAACAAGGATGACTCACTCGAAGACCTTGCCGCCCGCATGACCGAGTTCGGCCTGCGGCTAATGGAGTCAAAAGGCGTTGCCTTCAAAACGCATGTAGGAGAGGGGTTTTCGGGCAAACAGTTAAGCCCGGAGCAACGCCGCAACGCCTACCTCATTTTCAAGGAAGCCATGAACAATGCCGCCAAATATTCAGAAGCCACGGTCGTGGAGCTTCACCTCGCCCTGAAAAAGGGGCTGCTTTTGATGAAAATCAGCGACAATGGTAAAGGCTTTGAGCCGGGCAGCCTCGAAATTGGCGGCGGTGGCAACGGGTTGAAAAATATGCAACAGCGGGCAACGGACATTGGCGGGAAAGTAGAAATTTTTTCAAACCCAGGAGAAGGTACGAGGATAGAACTGAGGGTGAGGGTGTGAGCGAGTGAACTATATCCACGCTCACATTGCTCACCCGCTCACGCCCTCACTCGCTAATCATTTCACCCGTTTATGCGATTTTCAGCCCATATAATTTGTCACATCTTTGCAGCATGGAAAAAATAATCCGAATACTCCTTTACGAAGACAACCGCGACCTGCGGGAGGGCATGACCTTCTTGTTACAGGCTACTCCGGGATTGCAGCTCATCGGTGCCTTCCCCGATACCAGCAACCTCGAAATGCAGATACCCGGCCTCAAACCTGACGTGGTGCTGATGGACATTGACATGCCGGGCCGCACAGGCATCGAGGCCACGCCAGTCGTGAAGGCGCTGCGCCCGGAGACGCAGGTGCTCATGCTCACTGTCTTCGAGGACGAGGACCGGATTTTCCAAGCTATCCGCAACGGAGCGTCGGGCTACTTGCTGAAGCGCACCTCCCCGACAGAAATCATCGCCGCCATCCATGACGTGCATCAAGGTGGCTCGCCGATGACATCGAGCATCGCCCGGCGGGTGCTGTTCTTCTTCCAGCAGGAGCAGCCAGTGGCCAAGTCGAAGGACTACGACCTTTCGCCAAGGGAGGGTGAAATCCTGAAAAGCCTCGTGAAGGGCTACTCCTACAAGCTCATTGCCGACGAGCATTTTATCAGTATTGACACGGTGCGCTCGCATATCCGGCACATCTACGAGAAGCTGCAAGTAAACTCGAAAACGGAGGCCGTGCTTAAGGCTCTGAAGGAAAAAATCATTTAAAAGGGTGCTTAATTTAAGCACCCTTTCCCTAGTCTTCGCAAACCTTCGGTTTGGGCTTTTTTTGATTGAATCTACCTGCCAAACAGCTGCACTTTCACAGCAACCACTGCAATATTTTTCCAAAATTGGTGCTCTTAATCTTGCAACTCAGGCTGCAAAATTGTGTCCTTCCACCATTATTTTTCAATACCGACCCAACTGTAACAATCACGGAAGCTGTCTCGTCAATGACGACGAAACAATCTACATCACCCGAATTTAAAAAGCCCCAACAGCCCAGCAACCATGAAAAAAACATCGAAAAAAAGAATCGCCTACCTTGCCATTTGCAGCGCACTGTTGCTTTGCTGCTTCGAGTTGAAAAACGTCAAAGTCATTGTGGACGAAAGTTCTACTTTGGGCATTCAGCTCGACTTGTCGGATGCGGAATTGACCTTCAGGTCAGGAGCATCGGACGAAGAGACCCCATCCGTTGAAAGGTCGAGCGAGGAGTATGCTGGTGAGGCCGTGGTACGGCCATGACCAAACCCTGCATTTCAGCATGAATCATTTTCTAGATGGGCAAATACCGCCCCATCACTTTCGCCTGCCCAACTTGGTATTCGCAATGTGAAGTGCATCACTGAACCCGGACTTGCTTGCCCGTAACTTTGCCCCATCAAAAATCATTGTCATGAAAAACAAGCAAGTAACCTTCAGCGAACTTATCAACAGCGAAAAACCGGTACTCGTGGACTTCGCAGCCGAATGGTGCGGCCCTTGCAAGGCCATGAACCCCATCCTCCGCAACTTGGCTGCCGACATGGGCGACAAAGTATCCATCGTCACCATTGACGTGGACCAAAACCCCGGCATTGCACAGCACCTCAACATCATGGGCGTGCCCACCTTCATCCTCTACAAAAAAGGGAAAACCATTTGGCGCCAATCGGGCATGCAATCTGCAAATGCCCTGAAGCATGTCATTGACCAAGCAGTGGAATTGGACGTGGATAAGCTGGCAGCCGAAAATTGAATTGGCAGTTGTTGCATCAGATTGGCCGCTATTCTAGGCCAGTTTTTTCAAAATAATAGCCGACTTTTGAGGCTTGACGCTGTCAGACACAAGTCGTGGTGTGCGGCGTCGAGCCTCCGAACCAAGCAACAACGCCAACCTTATTTTTCACATGACTGCCGAAACCACTGACATTCTCGCACTGCTGCAAAAGCACTATCCGCAACTGGCGGAAAAAGAACTCCAACAAGAAATCGCAAGTGTCGGAAAGCTGATGCACTTCCGGGCTGGCGAGGTCATCATGGACTACGGCAGCTACATCAAGCTCGTGCCGCTCGTTGTGGAGGGTGCCATCCGGGTGACCCGTGAAGACCCCGAAGAGGGCCGTGAAATTCTGCTCTATTTTCTGCAACCGGGCGAGGCATGTTCCATGTCGTTCACCTGCTGCATGTTGAACAAAAAGAGCGAGATCCGCACCGAAGCCGAGGACGACACCTCGCTCATCGCCATCCCCATTCGCTACATGGACGACTGGATGACCCGCTACCAAGGTTGGAAAAACTTCGTGATGTCCACCTATGACCGAAAAATCATGGACTTGGTGAAAGTAGTGGACAGCATCTCATTCAAGAACCTCGACAAGCGCATGTTGGAGTACCTGAAAAAACGGGTGGCTGCTACTGGCAACCGGGTCATCAGCGCCTCGCACCAAGACATCGCTACCGACCTCAACGTGACCCGTGAGGCTGTCTCCCGCCTGCTGAAAAACCTCGAAAAAGAAGGCATTGTGAAATTGGGCAGGAACCAGTTGCTGTTCAAAAAGTAGTGCCCACAAAACATTGCTTTGGTTGTTGACCAACCTTAAACAATGGGCTCTTACCTATAGCCCTAACATCACGTAACCTCTGCTCCCGACGTGCGGGTAGGTAGGTTCTCTCGCTCACCCTCCACGATATTTCATTAGAAAGCCCTTAGTTCCCGTGGGATTTCAAAAAAAACTTTCTCCTGCCACTTACCTTTGATTGTTTATCAGCAATCAACAAATGTCAATAAGCTGATGCGCCTGAGCGAATGGTTTATATCCAGCAGCCCCTGCAAGCGGTTCGATACGCACGAGCGGCTTTTTGAGGGCTTGTGCAAATTGGACAATGCGGCCATCCTGTGCCTGCAAGTCAGGGCTTTGCCGTTGGTGAAAAAAGCGGTGGCGGGCTATGGTTTGCCAGCCGATAAAGCGGACGAAATCATCAACTCGGCGACGTTGGTTTTTTTGCAAAAAATCGAAAACGGGGCCTACCAGTTTCAAGGCCATGCCCCGATGACGTATTTCATTGAAATCGCCAAGCGGCAGGCGCTGATGGCGACCCGTTCTTTGAAAAAAACGACCCAGCCCCTCGAAAACCTCCCCGAAACCGCCGACCCTGATGCCGCCAATTTGCTCCGCCGACAGGATGCCGCCGATACCGTCGGCCTCCTGCTCGAGAAACTGGGGCAGCCCTGCGCCGACGTCATCCGGCTGCACCATATTGACGGGTACAGCGACGAAGAGGTTGTGAATCAACGACTTACGAAATACTCGACCCCCGACAGCCTAAAAATGAAACGCAGTGACTGCATGAAAAAACTCGTACAATTAGCCACACAATGGAAGACTTCGACAAATACCTGAACGGGGAAATGAGCGATGGGGAGCGCCAACGCTTTGAGCAGGCGCTGGCTAGCGACCCTGTCCTGCGGGCGGAAGTGCGGGTGCGGGAGGGCTTGCGTCAACTTCGTTTGCAAAAGAGAGTGGATGAGGTGGCTGTTGCCCGGAAGGATTGGGAGCGGCAACGAAATTGGCGCAGGATTTTGGTGGGCTGTGTGCTTGCCGGGCTGGTTGGCCTAGCTGTTTTTATTTGGGTGAACACCAAAGAAACGCCCCCTGCGCCTGCAAATACCCAATGGCCCGTGCAGGAAACGCCCCTATCTGAGCCTTCGCAACCTGCTGAAAAAGAGGATGTTATGCCTAGTTTGCCGGAAAAAAAAGAGACGAAACCGGAGCGGCAGCCCATCGCCGAGGCGCAGCCACCCGAAGGCCAGTTGCCAGCGCCACAGGATTTCCCCAACCTGCGGGGAGAGGAAGTGGCTGCGTCGGAAATGAAGAACTTGCTCGGTCAGGTTTGGTACGCACAGTACCCGCTTTCGGGAATGAAGCCAGCCGAGGTTTTTGCAGAGGCCGATGCACTGCTGAAGGGGCAGGAATATGAAAAAGCCTACGCCAAGCTGCAACGGCTGGAGCGCAAACTCCCCGACAGCGATACGTTGCGCATGATGAAGGGCTTTTGCCTGATGTACATGGGCGAGGGCACGGAGGCGATACGGTACTTCGATGCCGTGGGCGAGCAACC
Source organism: uncultured Saprospiraceae bacterium (assembly GCA_964442355.1). Taxonomy (GTDB): domain Bacteria; phylum Bacteroidota; class Bacteroidia; order Chitinophagales; family Saprospiraceae; genus UBA6168. Next base: position 13,598 of record CAYTZS010000042.1, read on the forward strand.
CCTGCCTACCCAGCAACTATTGGAATGGTACCGGGGCCAGTGCTTGTTGTTGGCGGGCAAACGGGACGATGCGCTGATTGTTTTCAAAAAAATTGCTGCCGCACCAAAGCACCCGTACCGCAAGCAAGGTGAGCGGGCCGCTCGGCTGATTGAATGATATAATTGTCCCCTTTTCTTCCAAAAATCACGACCAATGAACAAGATTTTTTCCATCATTCTGCTATGTTCCCCGATTTTGCTGGCTGGCCAAGTTGCTGACTCCGTTGCGATGAAGACGCTGGACAGCTTGATTCAGGTCACCGATGGATTGACGGAAAAAGGAGAGTTTAATAAGGCGCTGTCCATTAATACTGCTGCGGAAACACTTGCCTTGGAGAAATTCGAAATGCAATCGGTAGCTTATGGGAATTGCTGTAAAAATCGAAGTTGGATATTATTTAGAAAAGGGGATTATGAAGGTGCTGTAAAATGGTCGCTGGATGCCAAATCCATCTGGGAAAAAGTTTTTGGGAAAGAACATCCCAACTATGTCTCAAGCCTGAACAACCTTGGGATTTTGTATCGAACTATGGGCAATTATGATAAAGCTGAATCACTATGCTTGGAAGTAATAGCTATCCGGGGAAAAATATTGGGCAAGGAAGATCCCAAATATGCCGCAAGCCTGGAAAACCTGGCGATTGTGTATTGGACAACAAGTAATTATGAAAAAGCGGAACCGCTTTACCTTGAAGCATTAGCCATTCGCGGCAAAGCACTTGGCAAGGACAACGCTGAATATGCAAAAACCCTGAACAACCTGGCCATTTTGTATGGCAATATGGGTAATTATGAAAAAGCGGAACCGTTCCTTCTTGAAACCCTTGCAATAAGAGAGAAAGTATTGGGGAAACAACATCGGGAGTATGCAGGAATTCTGAACAACCTGGCGGTTCATTATAAGCATTTGGGCAACTATGAAAAAGCGGAATCACTTTACCTAGAAGCTATATCCATCCTGGAAAATCTACGATTAAGTGAGCATTCCGATTACGGTATGTACCTACATAACTTGGCGCTTAATTATCAGGACATGAGTAATTACGAAAAAGCCGAACAGTTTTTTATTCAAGCCAAAGGCATCCGTGAAAAAACATTGGGCAAGGAACACCCTTATTGTGTCAAAAATTTCAACAGCTTGGGCTTGCTTTATTTTGAAATGGGGAAGTATGAAAAAGCTGAACAATATTTGCTTGAAGCCAAATCAATCTGGGAGCAATTATCAAAAACGGAAGACCGAAATTATGCGGAATGCTTAGCTAACTTGGGGAATCTTTATTTAAAAACAGGTGAATACAAGAAGACCGAACAATTTTACAAAGAAGCAAAATCCATCGTGGGAAAAGTGGTTGGAAAAGAGCATCCCGACTACACAGAGATTTGTGATGGGTTGGCGTTTGTATATTGGTACATGCAGCAACCCGATTCATTCTTGGCATATCGCTTAGAAGCCAATGAGAACCAAAAAAACCTTATCGAGAGTGCCTCCCGTTATCTTTCTGAGCATGAGTTGGCCATTTACACAAGTCAATTTGAAACAGCACTAAGCAAGGACTTCTCCTTTGCCCAAACCCAGCCCGGCATGTCCTCTACCTGTTACGACAACACACTTTTCCGCAAAGGCTTTTTGTTGAACGCTGTTTCTCAGGTTAGGAAGCTAGCCTTATCCGACCCTGCCACCACCGAACAATACAACCAACTAAAAGCCTACAATCGCCGACTCGCTGCCGAGTACGCCAAGCCCATTGCAGAGCGAAAAAACGTGGAAGAACATGAAGAAAAAGCCAACACGCTCGAAAAAGGCCTGACACGCAGCGTTGCGGGCCTTGGCGAGGCGTTGCGGCAGGTGGCCTGGCAGGAAGTGCAGCAAAAACTACAGCCCGGCGAGGCTGCCGTCGAGTTCGTCCACTACCAATTCAGCAACCCAAAGCCGACCGACAGCACGATGTACGCTGCACTCGTGCTGGTGCCGGGGGCAAAGGAACCAGCCTTCCTCCCGCTTTTTGAGGAAAAACAACTGGATGCGCTTTTGCAAACACAAGGCAAATCCAAGCCGGACTTTGTGGACGGCCTGTACACCGTTGGCGAGGCGAAAAACTCACTGTACAGCCTGCTCTGGCGGCCATTGGAGCAGGTGCTTTCCAAGTCACAAACCGTTTATTTTTCGCCATCCGGCCTGCTGCACCGATTGAACCCTGGCGCCATTGCCATGTCGCCCCTGTTGAGGGGAGAAGCGCCGGGTGAAACCCTTGCCGAGCGCTACCGCCTCATCGAACTGGGCAGCACAAGGCAGCTTGTCGTTCCAACAAGTACAAAATCTACTGGAAACGATGCAATGCTCTACGGCGGCATAGCGTACGAAATGGACAGCACGGCCATCTCCTCATCCATTTTATCTTTGGGCAGCGATCCGCTGGCCACCCGCCGGGGGCTTGACTTTGCCAATGCCGACTCCACACTGCGAGGCGGCAAATGGAGTTACCTCCGCTGGACGGACGTGGAGGTAAGTGCTACACAAGATATCCTTGCCGATGCAGGGCTTACCCCGAAAGTCCGCAAGGGTTACGAGGGTACAGAAGAATCGTTTAAAGAGATTGGAACTAGTAGCCCATCGCCACGGGTGCTGCACCTGGCCACGCACGGCTTCTTTTTTCCTGACCCGAAAATGGTAAACGGTGGACGGCAGACGGTGGACCGTGGCGAGACGGTTTTCAAGATGTCGGAACACCCGATGATTCGCTCCGGGTTGGTGCTCGCTGGGGGTAACTACGCATGGCAAACGGGCAAACCTTTCCGTTCAGACCGGGAGGACGGCATCTTAACCGCCTATGAAATCAGCCAGATGAACCTCTCCAACACCGAACTGGTGGTGCTCTCTGCCTGCGAGACTGGACTTGGCGACATCCAAGGCAACGAAGGAGTCTATGGGTTGCAACGCGCCTTCAAAATTGCTGGCGCCAACTACCTCATCATGTCCCTCTGGCAGGTGCCCGACTTCCAGACTCAGGAGCTGATGACGAGTTTTTACAGCCTTTGGCTGGAAGACAAAATGACCATTCCAGATGCTTTCAGGGCGGCGCAAAAGGAAATGAAGGTCAAGTACAAAAGCCCGTTTTTGTGGGCGGGGTTTGTTCTAGTGGAGTGATAATTAATTGATTATCAGCGTCTTAATATAGCTCTTAGGGGTGTCATTTCCGTAGGGGCTATTTTTTTTGAGGGAAAAATTCTGATGGCACTTACCTCCACGATATTGGCTGCAATACAAGGTAAAAGCATTTTTCACCTTTCAATCAAGAGCCATGAAATCATTCTTTTTGAACATCGCTGCCTCCTTGGCATTCCTTCTCAACCTCAATTCCCCGCTGCTTGCCCAAACCACTGCCACCTGGCAAGGCGGCAAGCCCGGTAGGCCCACTGACTGGAACTGTGCCGCCAATTGGCGGGAAGGCAAGACGCCCGATGAGTTCACGCAGGTCATCATTCCATCCGGTATGGTTTATTTCCCTGTAATTAAAGGCGCATCGGAATCCATTGACGCACTGTTGCTGGAAGGTGGGTCTGAATTGACTCTGAAAAGGGGAGCAGGGTTAACCATCCTCTGCGAGACTGGGCGATTTGACGGCATCACGCTATTGGGGGAAATCAGAAATGATGGTAGCATTGAACTTTGCAAGAAACCTCAGCAAAGCACTGTCTTAATGCAACGGATAGTGGGCAGCGGCAGGGTGGTTGGCCTGGATTCGAGCGGTGCTGCCAGCATTGCCAGAAAATAATTGGAAAACCCCAGAAACCCGAGACCCGCATAAATTAGGTGATATTGTGAATCCGGCCTGTTCAACCTTTTGTGTTGGGTGGGCTGAATTTCTAAACACTTCTATTCAATCCCCCTCCACAATTTTGTGCCTCAGCGCCATTGCCACCGCTTCCTTTCCTGAGTTCACCTGGAGCTTGGTGTAGGTATTCTTCAAATGCCCCCGCACTGTATCCATGGAGATGAAGCATTCGGCGGCGATACGCTTGTAGGTGTAGCCCTTCACCAGGAGCGTCAAGATTTCGGTCTCTCTTTTGGAAAGATGAAAGCTTTGACGGTGCGCCACGGGCGGTTTCTTGAAACGCTCCAACACCCGCCTCGCAATGCCCGGAGACATAGGCGCCCCGCCCAAAATCACGTCCTTGATGGCCTCGTACAGCTTCATTGGTGGCGTGTCTTTCAGCAAATAGCCGCTGGCTCCGGCCTCCAGTGAGGCGAAGATTTTGTCCTCCTCCTCGAACACAGTGAACATGATAACTTCCGTTTCTGGGCGGGTTTCCTTAATGATTTGCAGGCCGTAAAGCCCGTCATACTCCGGCATATTGATGTCCATCAGCACCACGTCGGGGCTGTGATGGCGTACCTCCTCTGCCACATTTTTGCAGTTGGGAAACGCTCCCGCAAGGTGCAGGTCAGGCAGACCGCCGAGCAGCATTTCAAGGCTGGCCCGCAGGTCGGGGCGGTCTTCGTAGATTAGGACGGTCAAGGTTGTGTTATCCATGATGTTCTCATTTGATAAGAATTTTCCACCACGCCCGCCCCGTTTTCAGCGGCAGTCGCAGTGTGGTCTCCGTGCCATCGTTGGGGCTGCTCCGCAATATGAGCTTCCCTCCGGCGGACATTGCCCGATGCTGCATATTGTCCAGCCCATTGCCCCGGCGCACGGTAATTGGGTCGAAGCCCTGCCCGTCGTCACGCACCAGCACCACCAGTTCGTGGCCTTCTTTTTTGAAAACAACGGCAGCCCGGCTGGCTTGGCTGTGCTTGGCGAGGTTGTTCAGGGTTTCCTTGAAGATGCGCTGCAAGTGCTGCCGGGCGGCCACGTCGAGCCTGTCCCCTTCGAGAAACTCGTCGGCTTGTACGGAATACTGGATGTCCATTTTCTCGAAAACCTCGCCAGCGTATCGGGTCAGCTCGCCGATTAGCAGGTCAAGGGAATCGTGGCTGGGGCTGATATTCCAGACGATTTCCCGGAGGGAAGCCGAGGTGCGGCGCACCTGTTCGGGCAGCTTTTCGAGGGCCTCGCTGCGGCGGTCGCTGTCGGGGTGGCTGGCCAACTGCGAAAGGATTTGGATGCTGGTGAGCGAGGCACCCACCTCGTCGTGCAGGTCGGCGGCGATGGCTTGGCGCATGGCCTCCATTTTGCGAAGCTGCCCCAGACGCCAGCGGAAGTAGCCGAAGGCTGCCAAGCCGCCTGCTGCCGCCACCAATGCTATGAACCACCAGGTTTGATAAAAATAAGGCAGCACCTCAAAGGCCAGTTTTGCAGGCTCGCTGGATACGCCTTCCGGTGTGATGGATTTTACCTCGAATAAATACTCGCCGGGCGAAAGGCTTACAAAGCGCACCGATTTGGAGTTGCCCAAGGATTGCCAATCGCCATCATTGAGCCGATAGGCAAAGCTCAACAGCTGACCTTGCTCATAATCAGGGCTGGAAAAAGTAATGGCAATATCGTTGTCGGGCTGTTCGAGCTGGATGTTTTCATCAGCATTCAACACTTGCCCGTTGGAGATTTGTGTGGCGCCCGTGATGTATATGAGGGCGGGGGCTTCAGAAAAATGGATGTCGTTCTGGTTGAACACCAGAATACCGTTGGAATAGCATAGGTAGATGGAGTCTGTCGTTGAGTCAATGTACATGCCGTTTCGGGTGATGGGTATGTCGGGCAGCCCATCGTTAGTGGTCACATACTTGTACCGTTGGGTGGACACGTTGAGCAGCGCCAGGCCGGACTTCAGTATCAACCAGAAATAATGGGGGCGGGAATCTGGGTAAATTTCAAGGACAAACTCAAGGGCAGGGTTGCCAGTGACCACATTCCGGGCGGGCCGCTCATCGCCCGACCAAAGCCAAAGCCCATTGTTGGCTAAGGTGAACAGCAGCTCCTCGTCGCCGTTGTTTGCCACAGCGGAAGGGAACCCCTCTTTTCCCTCCGTACCAGGTACTACCGGAAAGTGCCGGTCGAATCGCTGGGTAAAAGGGTTCCAACGGGTAAAGCCTGGCAATCCGCACATCCAAATATAGCCGCTGTCGGTTTCTGCCATTCTCCGGGCACCTTGAAATGGAATCTCCCCTTCAGGTTGACCTTTGGCATATTTGTATTCTTTTCCAGTGGTGGGGTTGTACCGGAGGAGGCCTTTGTAAGCGCCCACCCATAAATCTCCTTGTTTGTCTTTAATTTGGCAAAAGTTTGTCAGGGCAGGGCCGATTTGTTTCCATTGCAGCGGCATGTCCCAATCTTCGGGGATATTTAGCCGTATCCACGCATCGCTGCCGCCGATATCAAGTATGCCTGGCTGCCAAGCATACAGGTTCCATATTTCCCCGATATGGTCAGGGATCGGTATGTTTTTGAGCTGGCTCAAGTTATTGTCCAACACCAGCAATTGATTGTTAGCTCCGACATAAAAATGCTTGCCTACTTTCGTTATCCCTGAAAGGTAACTGGAAGTGCCCCCGGCTTTAAGGCTAGTCTTTAAGTGGACAAGCCGGAAGTGGCTTTTTGAAAAAGACTGCTGGTATAACCCATTTTCGGAACCTAACCACCACCGCCCTTCCCGGTCCATTAGAAAGGTATTGAAGTGAATTTCCTTAAATATCTGTTGTTCTGAAAACCGGAGTTGCGGTGTGACTGGGTCAAAAACAGCCGTTCTGAAGCCATGGTTGCAGCTCGAAAGCCCCAGCAAAGTATCGTTGACGAATTCCAGCGTAGTCCTCCAATGCAGTTCATACTTGATTTCTTTGATGAGTTGCATCGCTCCCGTCTTCCCCGACAAATGGTCGTGTATCCACAAGGTATCAGGGAAATAGTTCCACCAACTGGACAGGTTCGGTTTTTTCAAGGAGTAAAAGCGTTCCCAAACTTTTTGGCCGAAGGCACTGGCATCCTGTTTTTCCACTTTTTGATGGGTTGCATCATACCGCCAAAAGCCGTCCCAACCCTTGATAAGCACATCGCCATTTGAAAGTGCCATCATGACATGTGAGAAGCCCATCGTCTCTTTTTCCAAATCCTCTTTTTTAAAATGGGAATATTGGAACACCACGTTCAGCGAGGCGTCGAACACACAGATGCCTACATTGCTGCCTGCCACAATATTGCCCGCACTGGTCACCACAAGTGTTATTACGTTATTTTGAGCGTATTCCATTCCATGCTCGTAAGGTATCAGTACGCTCTTAAAAGTGCGGCGCACTGGGTCGAGCAGGCTTATCCCGAACCGGGTGGCAATGGCTATACGCCCATCGGGCAATTTGGCCAATTGGTTGATAGAGTTCGAAGGCAATGAGGTTTGCAGGTCTTTCCCCTTGAAATAATTGGTGAAATGCACCCCATCAAAGCAGCTCAGCCCGGCTTCGGTGGAAATCCAAAGGAAGCCCTGGCCATCCTGCAACATGCCATTGATGTAGTTGCTTGGAAGTCCATCCTGTAAGGTGTAGCGGTTGAAATACGCCTCTGACGGCAGGGTTTGGGCAATAGCTTGCTGGTTCGCCAAGGCGAGCAAAAACAACGGGAAAAATATGCGAAAACGGTACGCCATATCCCGGCAAAGGTAGCCGCTTTAGCAAGCAAATTATACGACATGTTTGGGGGGTATTTCGGTTTGAAAATGGGCGCAAATACCCGCAAACATGCCATTGTGGGAGTAGGGATTGAGGGGGAGCTTTGACCTATCAAATTCAAATTTGTTTCATCATGAAAAAACGACAACCATTTTTCATCCTTTTATTGCTTGGCAGCATCACTGCCACGGCACAACAAGCGTACCTCACGCCAGAAGTGCTCGCCTCAGCAGGCAGTACGGCCACCGCCAGCGGGACAAGCCTCAGCTACACGGTGGGGGAGGTCGCTGTCCAGACCCTCACGGCTTCCGGCGTTAGTTTTGGGCAGGGCTTCCACAATGGCGTGCTCGACATCGTGGGCAGCACCGACGAACTAGCCAACTGGCAACTTTTGGTTTATCCAAACCCCGCTTCGCAGGTAGTGTACGTGGAGTACGAGGCTCCTCCGCAGGGTGGCACCCTGACAGCGGCAGTCTGGGACCTGCAAGGCAGGCAACTGTTGGCATCCGTACCGTTGCTCGCCTCCGGCAAAAACGCCCTGGAAGTCCAGCACTTGCCCAGCGGCACCTACCTGCTTCGGCTCTCCGACCCTGATGGCAACCATGCCACCGTCAAAATCGTGAAATCAAATTGACCCTGACATCGCCCAGAAAACTAACGTGAAACAACAATTCAAATCTTTTCAAAATTTTTCAAACTCGCCAAGGCTACTGGCTCTTGGCTAAAAAAAAATTAGCAATATGAAAGCAATTAGACTTTTCCTAACATGGACTTGCTTTGCTCTTTCCACAGGTGCCATTTACGCACAGACTATCGGCTTCAATTATCAGGCTGTGCTGCGCAACAGCAGCTACGTGGCCATCGGGAACACGTCCGGCACGGCCACCGTCAGCATCCTGAATGACGTGGGAACCAGTCTATATTCCGAGACGCACACTATCACCACCGACCAGCTCGGCATGTTCAGCCTCGTGGTGGGCAAGGGCGCCAGCCCCTCCATCCCGTTCTCCAACATCAGTTGGGGCAGTGGCGGCCTCTTTCTCAAGGTGGCTATCAACGCCAACGGCAACAACTACGACTTCACCCCTTCCGAGCTGCAGGCAGTGCCCTATGCAAAGGTGGCCGAAAGGACCATGCAGGCCCTCGCCTACGACCCCGCCACTGGCCAGTTGAGCCTCAGCAACGGTGGTGGCAGCGTCAACCTGCCCGCTGGCGGCGGCAGTTACGTGCCAGGCCCCGGCATCAGCATCGCCAACAATACCATCAGCAACACCGGCGACCCCAACTCAGCCGACGACATCACCACCAACACCCCAGCGGGCGGCGGACTGTCGGGGTTCTATCCCATGCCGCAGCTCGCTGCCAACGCCGTCAATTCTGACAAGATTGCAAACGGCTCCATCCAGGCCGCCGACATGGCCCCCGGCGTGGTGCCGCAAGGCATAAACGACCTGAACGACGTGACCACCACCGGCGCCGCCAACGGCCAAGTGCTCAAATGGAACGGCTCGCAGTGGGTGCCACAGGACGACAACGTGGGCGGTGGTGGAGGTGGGGGCGCTACCGTTACCCAGTCGCCGCTCATCGGCAACGGCTCGGCGGGAAGCCCCGTCACCATCGGCCAGAACGGTGCCGCCAACGGGCAGGTTCTCAAATGGAACGGCTCCTCCTGGACGCCCGCCAATGACAATGGCACCCAGTACACCGCTGGGCAGGGAATCAACATCAATGGCACCACCATCAGCGCCACGGACAACTCGGCCACCAATGAGCTACAGACCCTCAGCGTCACAAGCAACATACTCTCCATCTCAAATGGCAACTCCGTGACATTGCCAACGGACCCCGGCTACTTCCCAGGCCCCGGCATCAGCATCACTGGCAACATCATCTCGAACACGGGTGATGACGACAACTCCGTTTTCAACGAGATCCAATACCTCTATCTCAGCGGCGCAACCCTGAACCTCTCCAATGGCGGCGGCTCGGTGAACCTGCCCACCTACACTGCTGGCGACGGAATCAGCATCAACGGCAACAACACCATCACCAACACGGGCGATGACGACAATTCCAGTTTCAACGAAATACAGTCTCTCTCCCTCAGCGGCTCAACCTTGTCCCTCTCAAATGGCGGTGGCTCCGCCGACCTCACTGGTATCGGTTCGAAGTGGATAGAGGATAACGGCAATATTACCCGCAACTGGGGCTTCGTGGGCATCGGCGTTACTACCCCCACTGATAAATTGCATGTTTATGGCAATATCCGCTTGGGGACAACCCTCTATTTAGGCTCAGTGGAATCCATTAGCGATGGCGGAGCTTACGAAGTGTTGTGCGATGGCTCTTTTTCATCAGCAATTGATGGCGGCGACAATTGCGGCACTTCGGGCAAGCGTTGGGCCTCTGTTTATGCAGTAAATGGTACTATCAACACCTCAGATGCCAGGGACAAATCAAACATTTTGGGACTGAAATACGGCTTGGAACAAATCATGAAACTTCGCCCCGTGTCGTTCACCTGGAAAGACCATAAAATACAAGATGCCAAGCTTGGTTTGCTGGCACAGGAGGTTCAGGAAATCATCCCCGAAGTCGTGGTGGACCACGAAACCAAAAGGGATGAAAAAACAGGTGAGCTAATTCAGGTGCCAGCAGAAAGGTTGGGCATTTACTACTCAGACCTAATACCAGTCTTGATTAAAGGAATGCAGGAACAACAAGCGGAAATTGAGAACCTGAGGGGAGGCAATGCTGCCCTCATTGCGGAGCAGGCAGGCAAAATGGAGGTCATGGAAGCACGGCTTGCAAAGCTGGAGGCGTTGCTGATGCAAAAGAAATGACGAATTCCCACGCCTGGCGGCAACTTCAAGTTGCCGCCTGGCTCCAATGTCCAATCGGTAAATGGTCAAGTCGGTTGATTGCCAGATAGGTCTGACAGGTTTTGGAACCTGCCAGGTCTGCGCCCACAGCTGCTAATCCTCGAAAAAGTGGGGCGGCACTTGGACGGTTGCGGGCCCCCTACAATCCATGAATCCAAGAGGAAACAGATAGTTGGACAATCGATAATAATTCAGTGCTGGCTGATGGCGACCCCGTTTTTGGCCAGCCTTTTCAAAAATCAAAGTCAATGGAAACCACTTACAAAAACGTCCACTTCCTTTTCATCGGCATCCTCGCCTGCATTTTGCTGGGCTTTTGGGTCACGTACTTCATGCACTTCCCCAGTTTCGAGGGCATCAGCATGGTGAAGCACCTGCATGGCATCGGCTTTCTGGCGTGGTTTGCCCTGCTCATTGCGCAGCCGATTTTGATAAAAAAAGGCAAGCTACAAGCGCACCGGGCACTGGGCAAGGTAAGCTACGTGCTGGTGCCGTTCATCGTGCTGTCCACGCTGGTGGTGTCCGGGGAATCCTACCATTTGGCACTGACGAGGGGCACCAGGGAAGCGGCGATAGGTGGCTTGGCGCTGAACCTGCCGGGCACTTTCATCTTTGCGGCCTTGTACGCTTTGGCCATGTGGAACCAAAAAAACACGCCGATCCACCTGCGCTACATCATCGGCACCTCGCTCATCTTGATAGGGCCGGGGCTGGGCCGGGCGCTCATCATCTTCGGGGGCTTCACCTTCCCGCAAGGCGTGATGAACCAATACTGGGTGACGCTGGCGGTGGTGGCCGGACTCATCATGTATGATTTGTTCAAAAAGAGCAAGCACCTCAAGCCGCACCTGGTCATCTTGGCGCTCATCGTCGCTGCGCAATTGCTGTGGGTTTTCCAGCTTTCTGCGCCGTGGCAGGCAGCGGGCAGCGGCTTTGCGAAGCTGTTTTTTGAGTGATTTTTTGCCAATGGCAATAGTTTGACCATCTGTTTAACCAACTTTCAAAATCCTTTCACCTTGAAAAAATTCTTGAAAATCCTCGGCATCATCGTCGGCATCATCGTGCTGGCCATCGCCTGCACCGCCGCTTGGGTAAACTTTACCGACCTGCCTACCTTCCCGGTAAAAAACCTCGACATCCAGCTTCCCACCGACAGTGCCTCCATTGCGCACGGCGCAAAAATAGCCCGCACGGTGTGCGGTGGCTGCCATGCGGGCGAAAGCGGCAAATGGGACGGCAAACTCTTCCTGCCAAAGAGCGTGGGGATGGGCGACATCTGGTCGGGCAACATCACCCGCCACCCGACTGCTGGCCTCGGCAGGTACGAGGACGGCGAAATCGAATACCTGCTGCGCACGGGCATCAAGAAGGATGGCAATGTGGTGGGGCCGTTCATGTACTTCCCCAACCTCTCAGACGAGGACGTGGCGGCCGTCATCGCCTTCCTCCACTCCGATGCGCCGGAACTGGAAGCCTCGGACGCCGTGCGAGCCACGCAGTATTCATTCCTGGCAAAAGCCCTGATAAAGTTCGGCATCTTCAAGCCGCTGATTTTTGACGATAGACCCAAAGTGACGCCACCCGCCACTGACCTGGTTGCCTACGGCCGCTACTTGGTCACGGCGAGGTATGATTGCACGGGCTGCCATGCTGCAAGCTTTGAAGCCCACAACATCTTGGAGCCGGAAAAGACGCCTGGCTACCTCGCTGGCGGCAATCACATCTCCGACCATGCGACCTTAAATGTAGTTTCCCGCAACATCACACCGCACCCGGAGCAGGGCATCGGCAAATGGACCTTCGAGCAGTTCCGGCAGGCATTCGTGAGCGGCGTACGCCCCGATGGTACGGCACTCAGCATCGTCATGCCCCGCTTCGCCATGCTGGATAGCACGGAGGTCAGCGCCATTTGGGCCTACCTGCAAACGGTGCCTGCGCTGGAAACAAACGCAACCAGCAAACCCCATTAATCAGCACCAACCTTGAGTGGCCCTAAAACAACTTATTTGTCCAGTACTGCCCCGTAGCAGTGTGCCATATATCAGCATTTTTAACCGTGTTTTCTTAACTTCCAGCTGCATGTAATCCTCATCACTGACTAGTACTTGGAAACCAGCTTTCTTTGTGTCTTGATTTTATTCACACTGAAAATGCCGATGTCTCCATACTCAAATAGTGTTTAGACCATGCAAAAAGTAGTCGGAAAATTCCTCGAACACAACCACCACTGGGCTGCCGAGAAGCAGGCAGAAGACCCCCAGTTTTTTGAGCAATTGGCCAAGGGCCAAGAGCCCATCGCCCTGCTGCTCGGCTGCTCCGACAGCAGGGTATCGCCTTCGGTGGTGCTGGGCGGCGACCTCGGCGAGATTTTCACCCACCGCAACATCGCCAACGTGGTTTCCCACGCCGACATGAACTTCCTCTCCGTACTGCAATACGCCGTGGACGTGCTCGGCATTCAGGATATCATCGTGTACGGGCACTACGGCTGCGGCGGCATCCAAGCTGCCATGGCCGACGAGGCCATCGGGCTGATTGACAACTGGTTGGCCAACATCAAGGACGTGATGGCCACGCACCAAGCCGAACTGGACGCCATCCCCGACGAGCACGACCGATTGGACCGGTTGGTTGAGTTAAATGTGCTCACGCAAATCAAGAACCTGCGGCAGACCAGTGTCTTTCGACAGGCGACCAAGCGGGGTAAGCAACTTCGCTTGCATGCTTGGGTCTATGATTTCTCGAACGGGCAGGTGAAAGTGCTGGAGCAATGACCTGCTGATGCAAAAATTAATGGAAATGGAACTGCCAAAAACATCTTCGCCAAAACACCCTGAAACCCACGAACTCATCCTGCGGGACACTCTCGCAATTGACCGCACACGACTTGCCAACCAACGCACTTTCTTGGCATTTGTCAGAACGGGCATCTACTTCATCGCCACGGCACTCGGTATTTTTCACCTAGATGAACACGGCAAACTCGATTGGCTTGCTTGGTTGTTCGTAGTTATTGGTACTGCCTCCATGATTGCCGGGGTGGCCAACTATTTTATCATTCGCAGGAAAATCATCAAGATTTACCGCTAATTGCCTGCAATTGGCCTTGCCAAATTCCCTTTCCCACCGCTGACGTTGACGAAAGTCACCCCATTTCGATGACAAAGCTCACCCGTCCGTGTGATTTGCTTCACACAATCCCGGCCCTGCCTGCCCGCATCTTTGCACTGTTCAATTAATTCAAAAACAGGACTTGAAAATGGATTTTGAGCCTGTTTATCAACCATCAATAATTCAATTTTATCCATTATGAAAGTAGAACAAATCTATACCGGATGCTTGGCCGAGGCCGCATATTACATCGAAAGCAACGGCGAAGCCGCCATCATTGACCCCCTCCGGGAAACCGAGCCTTACCTCGAAAGGCTGAAAGCTGACAACGCAAAACTGAAATACGTCTTTGAGACACACTTCCACGCCGACTTCGTTTCTGGCCACCTCGACTTGGCCAAAGAAACTGGCGCTACCATCGTTTACGGTCCAACCGCCCAACCGAACTTCAAGGCGTACATCGCCACGGACAACGAACTGATGAAGGTGGGCAACGTGACCATCAAAATCCTCCACACCCCTGGTCACACCCTCGAAAGCACGACTTACCTGCTGCAAGACGAAAATGGGAAGGACTACGCCATCTTCACCGGCGACGCCCTCTTTCTCGGTGACGTGGGACGCCCCGACCTTGCCATCAAACAGGGCGAGCTGACCGAAAAAGACCTTGCTGGCATGCTCTTCGACAGCCTCCGCAACCGCATCATGCCGCTCGGCGACGACGTTATCGTCTATCCGAACCACGGCGCTGGCTCGGCCTGCGGCAAAAAAATGAGCAAGGAAACCTGGGGCTACCTCGGCGACCAGAAGAAGTTCAACTACGCCCTGCGTGCCGACATGACCAAGCAGGAGTTCGTTGACGAAGTACTGACGGGCCTCGTGGCACCGCCGCAGTATTTCCCCAAAAACGCCGTGATGAACAAAATGGGCTACGAAAGCATCGTCGAGGTGCGGGAGCGTGGCGAGCAGGCACTCAGCGTGCGGGCATTCAAAGCTGCTTGGGAAGGCAACGAAGCGCTCGTGATTGATACCCGTCCGCAAGATGTTTTTGTTAAGGGCTTCATCCCTGGTTCCATTTTCATCGGCATCGACGACACCTTCGCTCCGTGGGTGGGTGCGCTGGTCACGGACTTAAAAACCCCCATCCTTTTCATCTGCGAGCCGGGCAAGGAAGATGAAGTGGTCACCCGCCTCGCAAGGGTCGGCTACGACAACTCCATCGGCTACCTCGAAGGCGGTTTCGATGCTTGGAAAAACGCAGGCGAGGAAGTGGATACCCTCCACGAAGTGACTGCCGAAGCATTTGCCAAAAAGTTCAACGGCACGAACCTGAACCTGCTCGACGTGCGCCGGGCCAGCGAGTACAATACCGAACACTTGGTGGGCGCCGTGAACTTCCCGCTCGATTTTATCAACAGCAATATGAGCCAAGTTGACCGTGAGAAAACCTACTACGTGCATTGCGCAGGCGGCTACCGCTCGGTCATCGCTGCTTCCATCCTCAAGTCACGTGGCTTCCACAACTTGGTGAACATCCAAGGCGGCTACAAAGCCCTCAGCGAGACGCCAATCAAACGCACCGAGCACGTGGAGCAAGTGACGGAGCTGTAAAGGAAATTGGGATTTTTTGGAAATTGAAAATTGATTCAAATCGGTGATTTTCAAGGACTTGAAATCCGGTTTCTACGAAAAGATTATTGTTCGATTTTCATCAGATATGAGGGCTATTTGAAAAAATAGCCCTCTTTTTTTAAACCGACAACCATGAAAGAACTCGGCATGATTGGTGGCACTTCGTGGCATTCCACCATCGAATATTACCGCCTCATCAATGAACTGGTGGGTGATAAAATCGGGACGCAGGGCAACCCACCGCTCATCCTCTACAGCCTCAATATCGAACTGATGAGGTCGGGCGACAAGGAAAAAATCAACCAAACCTACCTCGACGTGGCCACCCGGCTGGAGGCAGCCGGGGCAAAGGCCATCGTCATTTGCGCCAACACCCCGCACATGGTTTACCCGTTCGTCTCACCCAAAATCGGCATCCCCATTCTGCACATCGCCGATGCAACGGGCAAGGAGGCACAGCGCCTCGGCCTCAAAAAGCTGGGGCTTTTGGGCAACCGACCAACTATGACGGGTGGGTTCATCCAGTCGTTTTTGAAAGAAAAATACGGCATGGAAACCATCATTCCAGCGGAGGAGTTTTTGGACAAATCGCACCACTACGTGTCCACGGAACTGACGCAGGGCAAGTTCACACCGCAAGCAAAGGCTTTCTTTTTGGAGCAAATGCAGTTGCTGAAGCAGCGGGGAGCGGAGGGTATCATCCTCGGTTGCACGGAGTTGCCACTGCTCATTGCTCCGCAGGATTTCGAGCTGCCGATGATGGCCACGACGCAGCTTCACGCACAGATGGCTGCCGACTTTATCCTCAGCGATGCGGCTTGATGGTCCTTCCAACTGTGATGTGGGTTACTGATTGACCCCTCCCGGCGGGCGTAACTTTGCACCATTGTTTAACTAAAAAAATTCTAAAACAATGGACTTGTCAAAAATCATAAACAACCCCTTGGCCACGCTGGTAGATGTTCGTGAGACCTATGAATTCCAGGCCGGCCACGCTCCCGGTGCCATCAACATCCCGCTCGGCAGCATCTTTCAGCGCATCGAAGAATTCAAGAAAATGAGCGCACCCATCGTCGTGTATTGCCGCAGTGGCAACCGCAGCGAACACGCAAAGCTCGTGCTGCAAGCCAAAGGTTTGCAGGAAGTTTACAACGGCGGCGGCCTCGGCGACGTGCTGTACTATCAATCGCAAGCACCAAAACAGGCTGCTGCTTAACCATTCACCTTTTACAATTAAACTGATGTTCAAATTTCTGAAAAAACTATTTGGCGGCGGCAGCTCATCGAACCTATCCGAGATGCTGGAGCAAGGAGCCATCGTGGTTGATGTACGCTCAAAGGAAGAGTTCAAGGCAGGCCACCCGTATGGTGCACAGAACGTGCCGTTGCAGGAGCTTGACCGCCATTTGCTCAAAATCATGAACCAAAAAAAGGCTGTCATTACTTGCTGTGTCTCTGGGCGCAGGAGTGGCATTGCGGCACAACAACTTCGGGCGGCGGGCGTTCAGGCGGTCAACGGTGGGCCTTGGCAGTCGGTGGCAAAGGCGCAAAAAAAGCAAAAAGCAATCAAAGCGGCCTGAGACGGCTTCGTTTCAACTGGCCGCTGTCCAATCATACTTTAAATCAATATTATGGAAAATCAAGTTATTGGGTCAATCCCCCGCATCGGCGACAAAGCGCCGGATTTCAAGGTCAAAACCACCACTGGCGACCTTCAATTTTCGGAGTTCAACAAGGGAAGTTGGGTCGTGATGTTCTCGCACCCTGCCGACTTCACCCCGGTCTGCACCACCGAAATGTCTGCCTTCGCCGTGGACAAGGATTTTTACGCCAAGCACAACACCAAGCTGCTTGGCCTCAGCATTGACAGCATCCATTCGCACTTGGCTTGGGTGAACAACGTGCGTGAAAACACGGGCGTGTACATGGACTTCCCCATCATCGCCGACCTCGAC
>CAYTZS010000043.1:0-29695 GCA_964442355.1 uncultured Saprospiraceae bacterium
ACCTCTGTGGTCGCCGGGTGAACAACTTGCCTTGGAGGAAATAAACTGCCATGGCCCTCAGCTTAGGCAAATGACGCCCCATCGGATACTGTTTCGATGGGGCGTCTGTATTTTGCACCAATAGGGAGAATCCCTTCAAAGCTCAAAGCTAGATTGCTAAATTGCCACATGCTTAACTTTGTGGCATTGGCTTTGCAGAATCGATACTATTCCTCCTCTCAGCTTTTCCCCCTTCCATACACGTAGTTCACTCACTGCGAATCAATGAACCCGTTGTGCCATGGTCGCTAAGCTTGGCTACCACCTGTTTAATCAAATCCAATTATTCATGAAAATGATGTTGCTCCGTTCGAGCCTTTTGCTCTTTACTTTGCTTCTGCTGGTCACTGGTTGCCAACAAGACGAAGAACCCACTCCGACACCAACTACCCAGTACGCTGCCGATGTACCTGTTGCCTATTTTGACCTTGCCATCAAGCTGACCAAGGAAACGCCGGGCTTCTCACCGCCTGTAGCTGCAAGGGCTTATGGTTACACGGCTGTCACGCTTTACCAGTCAGTCGTGGGTGGGCTTGATGGTTACCGATCGTTGGAGGGCCAAATCAATGGACTCTCGGTCGGTGACATTCCCGAAATGGAAGAAGGCAAAACGTACAACTTGGAAATTGTTGCCAATAGCGCCTTGGCTGGCATCATGAAAGAACTTTACCGCAAGGCCACAGCTGACAATCTACAAGCCCTGGCCGATTTGGAGGCAAGCAACTATGCCAGACTTTCCGTTGGTTTGGAGGCTGCGGTAGCGGAGCGCTCCAAGGTTTATGGTGAGGCAGTGGCAGCAGCCATGCATGAGTACACCAAGAGCGATGGACAGGACGAGTGCTACCTCAACAATTTCCCTGTTGACTACGTACCGCCTGTAGGCGATGGTGCTTGGGTGCCCACGCCACCTGCGTTCTCCAAGGCGCTTCAGCCTTATTGGGGTGATGTGCGGCCTTTTCTCATGGCTAATGTTACCGAAACACAGCCAAATGGCCACCCACAATTTTCAGCGGAAACTAGTTCAAACTTCTTTGGGGAAGCTGCCGAGGTGTATGTCATTGCCTCGAACCTGACGCCTGAACAAGAGACCATTGCCAATTTCTGGAGCGATGACCCTGGTAAAACAGGCACCCCGCCTGGCCACTCCATTTCTGTGCTGACACAGGTGCTTCGGCAAGAGGATGCTGACTTGGCCACCGCCGCTGAGGCTTACGCCAAGGTGGGCATGTCCGTTCACGATGCCTTCATTTCTTGCTGGAAGTGCAAGTTCACGTTCAGCTTGATGCGCCCCATCACCTATGTTCAGCAGTACATCGCACCAAGTTGGACAACCCTGCTGCCAACGCCGCCGTTCCCAGAGTACACCTCCGGCCATTCGGTACAGTCTGGCGCAACAGCTCAGGTTTTGACCGATATTTTTGGTGAAAACTATTCCTTCATTGACCGCACACACGAGGCACGCACAGATATCAACGGCTCGCCACGCAGCTTTAACTCCTTCTTCGAAATGGCAGACGAAGCAGCCATCTCCCGACTTTATGGCGGTATCCACTACAAAGCGGCCATTCAAGATGGTGTGGTGCAGGGTAGGAAAATTGGTAAGAACGTCAGCGAGCTTGTGTTCAAAAATTAACGCAAGTCGTGCCTGTTGGGTGCCTCTGCTTAAAGAACGATTTGTTCTCGTGAAAACTGATGGTGTCTTATGGCCCACCCACCACAAACGTGCAATGTGCCAGCACCCGTTCCGTTTGAGCTGACTCCAGTGTAGCAATGTAGAATCCTGGAGCCAATGTTAGTCCGTCGGGTAGGCCCATTGCTGGTTGGGCACCGGCGACTGCACCGAGGAGCTTTCCATTGGCAGCATAAATTTTTAAGTTGCAGGGTTCTGGCAGTTGTTTTAGGTTGATGGAAAACCGCATATCCGACCCGCCAGGGTTGGGCTGGGCGGTGAGCCTGAGCGGCTGGGCGTCGGGTACTTCCGTCCCACTATTTACCACGGCACATGAAGCAGGCAACAGCGGTAGGAAGCATTCGATGAGCGTTTGGTTATGGTACTCCTCGCCGTGCCGAAAGCAAAGCAGTTCGCTTCCGAAATCACCACCGGGGTCGGCACCACGGCCCAACAGCCCGAAGCTGCTGCCGATGCCTTCCATCCAGTATTCCACCGGTGCACCTTGGTAGCCGGGTTCGAAGTAAATGAGCTTGCGCATTTTGCCCCCAAGCATTTCTGTTTTAACGCTGTCCACTTTTCGGGTAATGGTGTCGCCGAAGATGGTATTGGTTAGCTCGACCTCTTCTCCAGCCTCAAGGTTGAAGTCGTAGAGTAAAAGCTCAGTAGCATTGTTGCTGGGCAAGAAACGCACCACACCGCCATTGGACCGGAGGCCGCCGATATAGTAGGAGCCCGTGATGTTCAGCTCGTTGTCTACCGAAAAATCAAGCACTTGGGAATAACCGACGCCATTGATTATGGTATCGCCGCAGAGGGCGGTGTGTTTAAAAACTGGACCGGCAATGGTGGTATGTGATTCTTTCCAGATGGCATCGCCCAAGGGGAAGGGCACGTTCTGAGCGTACATGATGCCGGTCCAGGCAAAAAGGAAAACTATGGATGAAAAAACTGTCTTTTGCATAATTGAAACTACCGTTGTTGATTTAGGCTAATGGTTGGGATTTAATGAGAAAGACGAGCGTGCAGCCTTAATCGTTGGGTAATTTCAGCGCGATTTCTGCTAAAAAAATCTTAAAAAATCAATCACCCTCACTCAATTTCTTCTTGAAAAGTTCCTCGGAGTGGCCGCCCTTTCGGTTCTGCTCGGCCAGCGTCCAGTGGTCGGTAGCGGAGGTTTGCAGCCAGATGTTGCCCGAGCGGCGGAAGACTTGCGCATTTAACCCAAACCGTTGCATGAATGAACGCTCCAGTTCTGCCACCGACATTTCCTCCCGTACGTGCAGATTGCCCTCCGAGAGGATAGTGCGCACCTCGTCTATCATCAACTCGTTGTTCAGCCGCTCCCGCGCTGGTGACGACTCGCCTTCATGGTGGCTGCCTTTGTAGAACTCAAGCTTGAGGTGGGGGAATTTTTTATGAAAATCCGCTTGTATATCCCCGATTTTCTTGTTGTTATCTATCAACATGAGTTTGAATTTTGTGGGTGAACTGCAAGGTAGGCAGCTTGTGCCCTAAGCCGTGATGAGCAAGTTCATTCGTTCGGGTGATTTTAGTCAAAAGCTGCTCGTTCTGCTGGCGCAAATCCTGTACTTTTGCCCCCGATTTTGACCTGATTTTTTATGAAAAAGCAAGTTTACAGCCTTTGCAGCCTGGCATTTTCGGTGGCCATGATAGCAGCATGCACCGACCCGCCACCGCCCACCCTCGCTTACAAAGACCGCGAGCTGGTAGATAGCCTTTTCAGGCTGCAGGTGGACTCCCTGAAGCCTATCTTCGACAGCATCTGCACCGTCAGGTTTGACAGTGCCGTGCAGTTCAAGACCGACTCGATGATCGAGGTGCGCACTGCCGAAATCCAGCGGGCACTCGACCGCCTGCGCCAAGAAACCAATCAATGATGTTTGCTGTGATGAAAAAAAGCGCCTACCCGTTACTCGCAATTTTGATGATGCTCTTGCTGCCAACGGCCTGCAAACGCAAGCCTGCCAAAACCAAGGAGCAGGTGATGCAAGAACGCTTGGCTGAGCGCACCGAACATTGGAAGTCCGATATGGTAAAAAAATGCAGGAAAGAAGTGGAAACCAAAGCCGTTGCCCTCGCCGATTCCATCATCATCGCCAATGCCAAGCTGAACCGCGATACCTCCATCCACTCGCTGATACCTGGCAGACCCACCCGGCCCGACTACCAACCCCCGACGGATTCGGTGCAGGTAAAGCCGTTTTTGAAGAAATGAGCGCTATTCAATCTCCATGTGTTCGTTGAACCGCTTGACCAGATAATCGAAGTGCCGTTTGTGATCCCGCGAGCTATACCCATCCAAGCCCAGACCTATTATCCACCCCCAGCTTGGCCTACTAATGGAGGATGGGAACGGGTACTTCAACGCTTGAAAATTTTTGTCAACGATGCGCAGCCCTTCCGTGGCGGTGTGCCGTTTGGAGCCGGAATCGCTTGATTCGTGGTAGGCCACGAAATAGCTGCCTTCAAGGGTAAGCGAACTGTCCAACTCCAATTTTTCATTTACGAAGATGCCCTTTCTCACTCCTGATTTTAGGGATATGGCCGAAGTGTCAGGCATGAACATCACTTTTGAGAAATGGTAGTGTTCCAAAAAAGCGGCCTTTAAATGTTCGTTCTCTATCTTTATGCTGGCGGTGGTTTTGTCCAACATACGCTGATATCTGCGCCGGTATTTGTCTTTGATGTTTGGATTTTCCAGTAGTCCTTCCAATACTTCTATTTTCTTGGAGCCCGTTTTGAGCCGCACCACCAAGGTGTTTTGCTTCAACAATGCGATGTTGGCCCTGGCACTGTCCAATGCTTCCTGCTTGGCCAACTTGGACATCCTCCTAGGGCCTTTGTTCCCGTAGTAAAACGTGTTCCAGTGGTACATGTGGTGGTCAAAACCATAATTGTGGATATGTGAAATGTTGGGGACATAAACCTGGCCACGGCACAGTTGCGAAACGAACAAGAGCGCCAAGCTGAGAACAAAGCCTGCTTGGTATTTTTTGAATTTAGTTTTCATTGTGTTAAATCATTGATTTGCAGTGTTTTGCGAAGCAATAATCGCCTCAAACGCATCCCAGACCGGGTCAACGGGCAAGGGTGCAGTCAGTTCCACCTGCTCGCCGGAGATGGGGTGTTGAAAGCCCAATTTCCAAGCATGAAGATGGATGGAGCGGTCACGGTTGCCTCGCCGAGCGCCGTACTTCACATCGCCCTTGATGGGGCAGCCAATGGCCGCCAACTGCGCCCGTATCTGGTGGTGACGCCCCGTGATGAGCTGCACCTCCAATAGGTGGTAGTTTTCGCTGCTCCCAAGCAGGCGGTAGCGCATCTCGGAGAGGTCGCCCAATGCTTCGTCCTCCGTCACGCCAGAGCGGTTGGCCTTCTCGTTTTTTTGCAAAAAATGGCGCAGCGTACCCTCCTTCTCCGGCGGCAAATCTTTAACGACGGCGAGGTAGGTTTTGCGCACCGTGCGCTCTTTGAATTGGTCGCCCAGCGAACCAACCATCGTTTTTGTCTTCGCAAAAACCACGATGCCCGTGGCAGGTCGGTCGAGGCGGTGAACGAGGAAGAGCTTCGACTTGGTATAGATTTCGGCGAGCTGGAGCAGCGTCATATCGCCGGTCTTGTCAGGCTGCACGGCGATGCCCGCAGGCTTGTTGAAGGCGATGAACTGGTTGTTTTTCAGGATTACCCAGTCGCCGATGGGGGCGTGTTGCGTGGGTTCGGAAGGCGAGGCAGTTTGGGGTTCGACAGTTTTTTCTTTACTTAATTTCTTCATAATCAATGTATTCTCCATCGTTCTGCATTTTTTCGGGACTGGCCTGCGGTGCATTTTGCTGCTGTTGTTGCTGCTGCATAGAATCACGGTGCCGACCTTCCTTGAGTTGCTCCTTCAGTTGGAAATAGCGGTAAACGATGTAGCCAATGAAGCCCCAGAAAAGCAATTTTAACATGGTGTTGCTGATTTTCCACAAAGGTACACTAGTGGCCCGAACCCGTGTAAATGGAGGCGACAAAAACTCGCCAAGCCTGTTTTTCGTGTGTATTTTGGCCACAGGCCGAAAAAAGATTTTAAACAAAAGCATTTTGGCACTCGTTTCTCTCCTTGAATCCCCTTATTTTTAGGCGTCCAAAATTTCCCGACGTTCAAGAAAACGATACAATCTGCCATGAGAATTGACAAATACGGCCTGCTATTTTTGATGGTATTCTTTGCCAGTGCGCTGGCTGCACAGGAGACCATCCAGCCCAAGCAAATGGATGACCCTGCCAAGGGCATCATTTACAATCGGGAGTTTGCGGTGAATTTTCGGATGCACACGCATGGTCTTGCCTTTGGTGTCAACGTCGGCAAGCTCCAGACATACTACCGAACCAGGTATTGGCATGTCGAGGTTGGCGAACTGAAGCACGAAAAAGAGTTCAAGCAACGCTGGGACTCACCCAGCTCGCTCAACGGTCGGGTTTCCAAAGCATTCAAGTACGGCAAACAAAACAACCTTTTTGTACTGCGTGGCGGCATTGGTGCAAAGCGCTACTTCTCCGAAAAAGCCAAGCACAAAGGTGTTGCCGTCGGCATTTCCTACGAAGCGGGCGGGACGCTCGGCCTCTTAAAACCCTACTATTTGGAACTGCAAGCTGGCGACGGTAACCTCACCTACTCCGCTCGGTACAGCGACAATACTGCCACCAGATTTCTCGACATCACCAAGATTCACGGTGCCTCCAATTGGACAAAGGGCCTAAGCGAACTGTCCCTCTTGCCCGGCGCACATGCCCGATTTTCTGTCCACTTCGACTGGGGCGCATTCGACGAGTACGTGAAATCCTTCGAGGGCGGCATCATGGTGGATGCATTTGCCCGCAAGGCTCCCATCATGGTTGAACTCGACAACGTGGAAAACAACTTCCTCTTCCTCAACCTTTTCCTAAATTTGCAGTTCGGAAAAAGATGGTGATTGGTGACTCGTGATTTGTCCGGGCACTACCCCACTAATCACCGTTCACAAATCACGAATCACCATGATAGAGCTACCAATCGCAGAAACTGCCGAACCACGCCGTCGCAAGCCAGACTGGCTGCGGGTCAAGCTTCCCATCGGAGAAAAATACAAGCACGTACGCAGCCTCGTGGACAACTACGGCCTGCACACGATTTGCCAGAGCGGCAACTGCCCCAACATGGGCGAATGCTGGGGCGAAGGCACCGCCACCTTCATGATTTTGGGCAATACCTGCACCCGCTCCTGTTCGTTTTGCGCCGTGAAAACGGGCCGCCCGCCTGAATACGACACCGATGAACCGCGCCGGGTGGCTGAGGCCATTTTCTTGATGCAGGTCAAACACGCCGTCATCACCTCCGTCAACCGGGACGAACTAGCCGACCGTGGTGCCGAAATCTGGTATCAAACCGTGCGAATGGTCAAGGAGATGTCGCCCACGACTACCATCGAAACGCTGATACCCGACACCAAGGCTAATTGGCCAGCACTGGAACGCATGATTGAGGGCGGCCAAGAAGTCGTAAGTCACAACATGGAAACCGTTGAGCGGCTCTACCGCAAGGTGCGACCACAGGCCAAGTACAGCCGCAGTTTGGAGCAAATAAAGCGCACGAAGGAATACGGTAAGCGCACCAAGTCCGGTGTGATGGTCGGCCTTGGCGAGACACGCGACGAAATGCTGCAAATCATGGACGACCTCCGGGCGCACGGCTGCGATGTGCTCACCATCGGGCAATATTTGCAACCAACAAAAATGCACCTCGAAGTGGCGGAGTTCGTACACCCCGACCAGTTCGCCGAATACAAAGAAGAAGGTATGAAGCGGGGCTTCGCCTTCGTGGAGAGTGGGCCGTTGGTGCGGTCAAGCTACCATGCGGAGCGGCATTTGTGAACAAAAGCAGCACACTGCAAAAACCAAGCGGCGGCACCTTTCAAAGGGTGCCGCCGCTTCAAGTTTATACCCAAAGCACAATTCTTGCGTTTACCCTTCCATGAGGTTTTTCAAAAAAATTGCGAAGCAAAACCCAATCAAGCTAGCAGTGCTACTGCCCTTGGTGCTTCTTTTTTTTTGGGTAAAAACCAGCGCTCAACCCGCTACTTACCTCCGCCTCTTCCCGTTGGACAAGGATAGTATTTTCATTAAAAAAAACCTGAAATACCAAGCCAAGCACAACGATACCACTTTGGTTTTCAATGAGTTGAAGGGCATTATTTCCCAGCTCACTGCCCAAGCCCACCTCGAAGCCTCGATTGACAGCACTGCCCGCCACGACAGCACCATCACCGCTTGGCTCCGAATTGGGCCAGTTTATGAGTGGGCCAATCTGCGAAACGGCAATGTGAACCCTGACCTGCTCAATCGCAGCGGCTTCCGCCCAAGGCTTTTCGACGGCAAGCCGCTCCGCTTCACCGAACTGCAAAAAATGCAGGAGCGCCTGCTCCAACAAGCCGAAAACAGTGGATTTCCCTTTGCTAAAGTTTGGATTGACAGCATTCAGTTCAATAGTCCGGAAGTTGGTAGCCAGCAGCCGGTCTCTGCCAGCATCTACCTGAATCCTGGTCCCCTTGTCCTTTTCGACAGCCTGAACGTGGAAGGTGACGTGAAAATCTCGAAGAACTACCTCCGGCAGTACCTCGGCATCCACGAGGGCGAACCGTACAGCCGCCAGCAGGTGCTGCGCATTCGGCAGCGGGTGCGAGAACTGCCGTTTTTGCAAGAGAAAAAAAACGCCGTGGTGACGTTCCGAGACGACCGTGCAAGCCTGCGGCTTTTTCTCGAAAAGAAAAAAGCCAGCCGTTTCGACTTCCTGCTGGGGGTGTTGCCCGACAACGGCAGGCCCGACCAAAAGGTGCTCATTACCGGCACCTTCAACGCCGAATTCCAGAACCAGTTTGGGCTGGGCGAACGCATCTACGCCTCGTTCGAGCGGCTGCGGCCACAGACCCAGCGGCTGGAGGTGGCCTTCACGTACCCGTACATGCTTCAACTGCCGTTCGGTGTGGACCTCAAGTTCAACCAGTATCGCCGGGACAGCACCTACACCGACGTCATCGGCGAATTTGGGGTACAGTACATCTTCGAGGGCGGCAACTACCTGAAGGCATTTTGGAACACGACGTCCTCCAACTTAATTTCGGTGGACACGGCGGCCATCCGACAGGGGCGCTTCCCGAGCCAGCTCGATGTGCGCAACAGGGCCTTTGGTTTGGAGGCCAATTGGCAGTCGCTCGACTACCGCTTCAACCCACGGAAGGGCTGGTCGGCGTTTGCGAAGGGGAGTGCGGGCATCCGGCAAATTGAGCGGAACCAGGCCATACTCAGTGCGTCGGAAAGCTTTTACGACACGTTGCCGGGGCGCTCGTTTCGCTTCGTGCTGGAGGGTCGGCTGGAGCGCTACTTACCGCTGTTCCAACGCAGTGCCGTGAAGTTGTCGGCTCGTAGTGGGGCCATTTTTTCGGAGGAGAAAGTGTACCTGAACGAACAGTTCCGCATTGGCGGCAACCGGCTGCTGCGGGGCTTTGACGAGGAGAGCGTCTTTGCCACGATGTTTGGGGTTTTCACGTTGGAATATCGGCTGCTGATTGGGCAAAACTCCTATTTCTACGGCTTCGGCGACTACGGTTGGTTGGCAGATCGCCGCATTGGGCAGCCCGACACACAAGACCAGCTGCTTGGCTTTGGAAGCGGCCTCACGTTCGAGACCACGGCGGGCGTGTTCGGCATCAGCTTGGCAGTAGGTAGGCGGGGCAGCGCTCCATTGGACTTTCGTAACCCGAAGGTGCATTTTGGTTATGTGAGCGTGTTTTAAGGTGCTATTTTTAATGAATGATGCAATCTGTTTGGAGATATAACGCAAAATATTAAAAGTAATAGCTCAGGTTTAAATAGCGCAAGTAGTCTATGTTGAATACAAATTCCGTTCGCTTATCGGAACGCAATAATAGCTTTTGTTCAACCGCATTTGCATCATGTCGGGTTAGGGTGTTTTTTTCAACCCCAATACCAGCATTAATCGAGGACTCAATGGAAACGCTAAACCTTGGGTGCAAAAAAACTTTAAATCCCAAGAAGCCGTAAACCGGAAACCGCACATCTTTTGATAAACCTTCGGTAAAAGTGGAATTACTGCTGGAAATTGAATAAGATTGAATGCCTGAACTGCGATAATAACTCGCTCCAATATCAAATCCATAAAATAACTGAAGCCGCTCTTCATATTGCTTCTGCCATTCTATGCCGATTGAAGTTGTTAAATTGGTATAGCTATCTTTTATATTAAAATAGCTTGTAGCGGGGAATCCCAATTGATTTGAAATGGTGTCAGAACTAATGGGGGTATCAACATATCCACCTAACTGAAAGCGAAGTGCTTTTTTCTCGTTTACTGACACGAAACGCTTTTCGCCAAAGCGTTTTTTATAAATAAGATTTGTGCCTGCGAAAGCTACAACGTTGTTGCCAATCTTATGAAGCAGGTTCTGAAAATCAATGGCTATTTCGTTTTTATGCTGGTTATAGATGACAGGCTTGGGTGTGTCGTCTTGGGCAAAAAGCATGGCACAAAAAGCGAGCATCAGGGAGAGGGTAAAAGTTTTTTTCACGGTGTTTTAAGTTTTAAATGAGCGTAAAAATATCAATAGCTACAAACGAATTGAACACAAGGTATGCACAAACTTTTATTCAAAACATACAGGGTCGAATTTGAACGCATTAATTTTTTGGGTTTCTAAGGTCAAGGTTTTGAAAGCATACCACCTGCCACTGTGGTCGCTTCCTTGTTTCAAATAATTGGTACATCAACCCCGTCTCGAAGCGAAGGTTGGGACCAACGGCGTAGCCAATGCCTCCATACAATCGGTCACGGTCGAAAATGGGTGTTTTTGCATTGATGAAAAGCTCGTTGTAAGCCGAAAAATAGACCGTGCCTTTGGTCATTTCCGGTTTGTTGAGGCAGAGGTTTAATGCCAGAAAATAGCGGAACCTCGCCCGGAAGCCCGCTGGTAGAAACCGTTCCTCCAAGCGGTAGCGGTGCGAGAGATAGACCCTGCCAAACCGCTGTCGGGTGAGAAACTGCTGGTAGATGCGGTTTTCGTCGCTGTATGTTTTTTCATCAGTGCCCGCTTTGTAGTTGGCAGTGTGGAAAAAACCGTAGCCAGCGCCAAGCTGCGAGTTGGCCTTTGGCAAATCGTAGAGCAGGGCCGTACGTACGAATGCCTGTTCCAAATCCCCGATGAAGTTGAAGTTGCGGTGCTGGCCCTCCAGCCAGATACTCCAACGGTCGGCCACCCGGTAGCTGCCGAAGTAGGCAAACCAGTTGCCTAGGTCGCTTTCTTGAGAGCGGAGGGTAAATGAAGAGAGCATCAACAGTGCAGGGAGTAGTATTTTGTAAAAGCGCATGGTAACTCAGTTTTGATAACCGTCAGATTAAATGGTTATTAGATTTTTGCGGCAAAAATAAGCTAGCGACCTTCAGGTGAGGTGATTTTTGTGGATTACCGTTTATTTGCCTGAAATTCAATAACTATGGTTGCACTAAAACTCATCGCTGGTCTCATCCTGCTCGTCGTTGGCGCAGAAGCACTTGTCAAGGGAGCCTCAAAAATCGCTGCCGCTGTTGGCATCTCACCGCTTGTTATTGGGCTTACCATTGTGGCTTTTGGTACCAGCTCGCCGGAGCTGGCGGTGAGCATCGGCAGCGCTTTGGAGGGCAAGGCAGACATTGCCCTCGGCAACGTGGTGGGCAGCAACATCTTCAACGTGTTGTTCATCCTCGGCCTTTCTTCGCTCATCATTCCGCTGGTGGTGCACCAACAACTGGTGCGCTTAGACGTGCCCATCATGATTGGTGCAAGCTTACTGGTGATGCTTTTCGGGTGGGACGGCACGGTGCAGTGGTGGGAAGGAGCCTTTCTTGTAGCCATCGGTATCGGGTACACGGTATTCCTCATCCGGCAGAGCAAGAAGGAGCACAACAAGGAGGTGCTCAAGGATTACAAGGAGGAATACGGTGATGGAAAAGAAGTCAAAAAAGAGAAGACCTGGCTACAGGTGCTGCTGGTAATCGTTGGGCTGGCACTGCTGGTGTTCGGCTCTCGATGGCTGGTGGAAAGTGCGGTGAGTATCGCTACTGCCCTCGGCATCAGTGAACTGGTGATTGGCTTGACCATCATCGCAGCGGGTACTTCACTGCCTGAGGTCGCCACCTCGGTTATTGCCAGCATTCGGAAGCAGGAGGACATTGCCGTTGGCAACGTCGTTGGTAGCAATATTTTCAACATACTTTTCATTCTCGGCATTACTGCTATCATCGCACCGGGCGGAGTGCCTATTAACCCAGCAGCCATGAGTTTTGATGTACCGTTCATGATAGCAGTGGCGGTGGCCTGCTTGCCGCTGTTCTTCACTGGTTATCGCATCGAGCGCTGGGAGGGTTTTGTATTTCTTGGCTACTACGTCGCCTACACGGTTTACATCATCCTGAAAAGCATGGAACATGCTTCATTGGAGGTTTTCACCAATGCCATGATTTGGTTCGTCGTGCCGCTCACGGTGCTCACGCTGGTGGTGGTGACGGTGCGGGAAATGCGGAGGAAGAAGTGAGCCTGACGGACTCAAAGTTTCTTAACAAACGTCGTTCGTAGGAACCACGTCTGCCCCACGTCGCCCGCGTCGTTGAGGTTTTGGGAGCGAAGTTCAAGGCCGGTTTCGAGTCGGTTCTGCTTGTTGAACTGATAGCCGAGGTTGGCAGAACCCCTTGTGTTCCTGTAAAAAAAGAACCTATCTCGAGGCAGCGTGACGAGCCATTCAGCAGAGCTGTTGAAGTAAAGTTCCTTGTCGTCCAAGCGGTCGCCATTCAAGGGGAAATCAACTGAGATGCGGTAGCGAAGACGGTGGTTCAACTCAAACTCATCGCCCTTTTCCCTTTTTGTGAAGCGCTGCTCGGCACGGAAGCGGTTTCGGAGCCTGTATTTGCCCAGCCTCATGATGTACGTCGCTTGCTGCCAGGGCCGAAATTCGGCGCCCGGTGCCTCAGAGAACGGGTTGCGCCGCCTTGCAACAAAGGCGGCTGCCATGTTCCATTTTGTGCCGAGGTCGAAGGTGATGCCCGGCGCTAAGTCCAAGTTGAGGATGCTCGCACCCGATTGCAGCGCTTCACCTCCCGTTTTGTCAAAAAACGTCATTTCGCTGCCCGATTGAAGGAAATAATCCAATCGGTCGGACAAACGGCCCTCCACTTGGACATTGGGCAAGAAGCCAAGCACAAGCTCGTTTTGGGCCGACAGGCAAGTGCCCGTCAGGAGGACGGTGAGTAGAAGCAGGTTTTTTGTTCTCATCAATAAAGGTTGATGTCGTTGGATGGCAACAAGATTTCCCGCCGCTGCACCATGGTTCCGTTGTCCTCGAAGAGGTACTCGAATACAGCGGTTTTACCAGAATAGGGCTTCCCTTCTATCTCCAGTTCGTAGCGTTTGCTTTGGAAGCCAGGTCGGGTCTGTTCTTGGCATTTAATGACCTTGAACCGCTTGAAATCTTTCGCTAGGCGATTTTCGACTGCTGCCTTGAGCACAGGAGGGAGTTCATTGAATTTCACCCGTTTCTCGACATCCATCAGGCTGCCATTGGGCAGGAACTCCACGCTGTAACGCGCACGCTTCCATTTGAACTTGGCCTCGAAACTGGTGTCAGGTCCACTTAATTCGAGGTAGTATTTCACGCGGCTCAGGTTTTGGAAGCTGTCAGCCAATTGTGTCATTGCCGCCGAGGGGAAATGCTTCACGGAAATCCGTTTTTCAGCCTCTTGCTTTTGGGCAAGTAAACTTTGGCAAAACGCAACGATGCAAAGGAAAATGAGCAGGGTTCTGGACATGAGTTTTTCTATTGTATTTGAAAAGCGGTTGGGGTTTGCCAAAAAGGCAGTCTCAAAAATAAAACCATTGACTTGCTATTTGTTTGTAGGCATGATTGGGCAGCCAAAGGAACAATTATAAACGCTGTTTTCAAATTGACATGAGGCCAAAGAAAAATCCCCGGTAGCAGCAACCGCCGGGGACATCAAAGCACGATGCACTTAACACTATTTATTGTCCTTGACCGAGGGAATACCCCTTCACCCCGTCGAATTCGTAGAGGTTTTCAGTTTTGATGACGTCAATATCCTCATCCAGCGCATTGGCTAGTAGCTGCGGTATGCTACCTTTTTCGGCAGGTTTGCCGTTGCTTACCTCGAAGCGGCAGCGCCAGTGGTCGGTGCAGAAAGTCTCCTCGAAGCCATTTGGCCAAACCTTCACGCCCCGGTTGGTAATCATCGTCAGGCGGATGTCGCTGTTCAGCTTGGCGAGTTGCTCGGCGAGTTGGTTGGCATCGCCGCCCTTCCAGTCCACGAACACATCCACGCCTTTTAGTACCTTGCTGGAGGCCAGCTTGCGCTTGTATTTTGGCAGGTTCAGCTGCACACCTTTTTCATAGTCGGCGACCTGAAGCTGCTGCGGCCGCTGGCCTAGGCGGGCGATGACGGCTTCGGCAAATTCCTTGGTTCCCACCAACTGCTTGCTCACGCCTTCCTTGTAAATATCGGCAGTGTGGATGCCCTCCTCAATTGTGCATGACCAGGCGTTTTTTATGCGCTCCGCAACGTCCTGCTGGCCGATGTGGTTGAGCATCATGATGGCCCCCTTTAGCAGGCCGGAGGGGTTGGCCACGTTCTGCCCAGCGATGGTCGGCGCCGAGCCGTGGATGGCCTCGAACATGGCGCACAGCTCGCCAATATTGGCGGAGCCAGCCAAGCCGACAGAGCCGGAGATTTGCGCAGCGATGTCTGAGACCACGTCGCCGTAGAGGTTTGGCGTCACGATGACCTCGAAGATTTCGGGCGTATCGGCCAGCCTTGCCGCAGCGATGTCAATGATCCAGCTATCGGCCTCAATGTCTGGGTACTCAGCGGCTATTTCCTTGAACACTTTTTGGAACAGCCCGTCGGTCTGCTTCATGATGTTGTCCTTCACGAAGCAGCTCACCTTTTTGCGCTTGTACAGGCGGGCGTACTCGAAGGCGTAGCGCACGATTTTCTCGCAGCCGGGCCGTGAGATGAGCTTGAGGCACTGCACCACCTCGTCGGTTTGCTGGTGCTCAATGCCGGCATAGAGGTCTTCTTCGTTTTCCCGGATAATGACCACGTCCATGCCGGGGTGCTTGGTGGCGATGAAGGGGTGGTAACTTTTGCAGGGCCGGATGTTGGCGTAGAGGCCGAGGGCCTTGCGCATGGTCACGTTCAGGCTTTTGTAGCCGCCACCCTGTGGTGTTGTGATGGGCGCTTTCAGAAAAACTTTGTTCCGACGTATGCTGTCCCAAGCTTCTTTGCCAATACCGCTGGTATTGCCGGAGAGATAGACCTTCTCGCCGATTTCGATTTCCTCGAACTCGATGCGGGCGTTGGCTGCTTGCAGAATTTTAAGCGTGGCATCCATGATTTCTGGGCCGATGCCGTCACCCTTGGCAATTGTTACTTTTTGCATAGTGGTTTTATTCAATTTTGGATTTGTTATCAGTTGTGTGTCAATTCTAATTTTACATCATGGCTAAAAGGCTTTTTCACCAACCGCACCTCGATGGATGCAGACACCTCCACGTTGAAACCCTGTTCCCTTGCCTCGACAATGAGTTCCCGGGCGCTTTTGTTCTGGGCTTTCATCTCCACAATTTTATGGTCAAACGGCGTGGAGTCGAAGCGGTGGTTGCCCTCCCAGCGGCGTAGCATCTGTATGTTGTGCAGCCGTATGCGGTCATTTACCAAGGTCGAAATCAGCTCGGCTGCTTCGTCGGGAGGGCAATTGTCCTTAATTAATTGAATTATGTGAGATACTTTTTTGGTTAGCATTTGAATTGAATTTTAATGGTTAGCAATGTTTTGGATTATCTGAATGCGGGGCACATGGCTGGGTTGCCATACGCCGTGCGGCACTCATGGATGATATCGAGATAGCGATTTTTCCAGCGAAAGCTGAATGAATCTATGTCAGTTTAACTGAGTATCAGTGGTGCTTGGCTTGGTCTTCGAGTCCAATGGTTGATTTAAGGTATTCTTGAACAGGACAAAGCAGATAATTGAGTATGCCATCGTCAGTTCTTTGAAAAACAGGTAGTTGCATTTGACGGAAAGCAAAAGCGCAATTGACATTAAGGCTGTGATGCAAATAGCATTGAAGTTGGAAAGATGGGTGGGCTGAGCCGTCTCCATCTGGCGGTGCAAGGCTAACTTGCCAACCACTGATTGTCGTTGCTTGTTTGTGGGTCTTTTAAGTTGTTGTATCATTAGATTAATTTTTTGATGAGGCAAAGTTGATTTGCTTTTCAATAAGTGTTAATTCATCTTTGTGATGAAAAACATAAGCATACCTTATGGAATATACATTGCATCAATTGAGGGTATTCGTCAAAGTCGTTGAATATCAAAGTATTACGAAGGCATCGGAGGAGCTGTACCTGACCCAGCCTGCCGTGTCCATGCAGCTGAAAAAATTTCAGGAACAGTTCGCTGTGCCCTTGACGGAGGTGGTGGGTAGGCGGCTCTACGTCACTGATTTTGGGCGGGAGATAACTGAGTCGGCGCTTAGGATTTTGGATGAAATCGAGGCCATCAACTACCGCACGAAGTCGTTCAAGGGCCAGTTGGCGGGCCGCCTGAAGATTTCTACTGCCTCAACGGGCAAGTACGTGATGCCTTATTTTCTTTCGGACTTCCTTCGGGAAAACCCTGAAGTTGACCTCGTGATGGACGTGACGAACAAGACTCAAGTGGTGAAGAACTTGGAGCAGAACGAGGTGGACTTTTCGCTGGTGTCTGTGCTGCCGGGGCATCTGAAGCTGGACTCGGTGCAGTTGCTCCAAAACAAACTCTACCTCGTGGGCGGAACCCGTATTCAGCGGAACCCAAAGATGCCCGTGCGCAAACTGCTGGAGCTGCATCCGCTGCTTTACAGGGAGTTTGGCTCCGCCACCCGCAATTCCATGGAGCAGTTCCTTGAAAAAGAGGATTGGCCGGCCTACAAGAAAATCGAGCTGACCTCTAACGAAGCGCTGAAGCAGGCGCTTATCGCCGGGCTGGGCTACTCCATCATGCCACTGATTGGCATCAAAAACGAATTGAAAATCGGAGACTTGGAAATCTTGCCATACAAAGGGCTGCCCATCATCACGTACTGGCACTTGGTCTGGCTGGCCTCCAAGCGGCTCTCTCCCATTGCAGAAGCATACCTGGAATTTATCCAGAAGGAAAAAGACAGGGTTATCAATGAGACTTTCCATTGGTTTGAGCAATATTGATAACCAGAAAACAGGCCTTTGAGTCCTGTTGAGCGATTGGCATCGGGGTTAGAATGCGATTAAAAAGACCACCCTGATTGAACTTTGAAGCGAATAGGTCATTTTATGGCCAATAACCAACTTCGGCCATGCATCCAATAAAACGTTTCTTCCGACTACTGAAATTAGACAAGAAGGACATCACCTACATCTACCTGTACGCCATTTTCGCCGGGCTGATAGCGCTCAGTCTGCCGCTGGGGGTTCAGGCCATCATCGGGCTTATTGCGGGGGGCAGCGTGTCCAGTTCCTGGATTATATTGATAGGCGTGGTCACGCTCGGCACGGCATTGGCCGGGGTGCTCACGGTCATGCAGCTTTCCGTTACCGAGACCATCCAGCAGCGCATCTTCACCCGTTCGGCCTTCGACTTTGCCTACCGCATCCCAAAAATCAGGTGGGAGGCCATCCACAAAGAATATGCCCCTGAGCTGGTCAACCGCTTTTTCGACACCCTCACCGTGCAAAAAGGGCTCCCCAAAATCCTGATGGATTTTTCCACGAGCGTCCTCCAGATTTTCTTCGGGTTGCTGCTGCTCTCGTTTTACCATCCATTTTTCATCTTCTTCGGGCTGCTGCTGGTGGCCATCGTGTTGCTCATCATCCGCCTTACCGGGCCGCAGGGCTTGAAAACCAGCCTGAAAGAATCGAAGTACAAATACGAGGTGGCCTACTGGCTGGAAGAACTTGCCCGCACGATGGGAACCTTCAAACTGGCGGGTACCAGCGAACTGCCGCTGCAAAAAACCGACAAACTCGTCAACGGTTACCTCGACGCCCGCAAGGCGCACTTCCGGGTGCTGGTGACGCAGTACGGCAGCTTGGTCGGCTTCAAAACCTTTGTGACGATGGGCCTGCTTATCCTCGGCAGCGTGTTGGTCATTGACAACCGCATCAATATCGGGCAGTTCGTGGCAGCAGAAATCGTCATCATCCTCGTGATGGCCAGCGTCGAAAAGTTGATTTTGACGATGGAAACCATCTACGACACCCTCACGGCGCTCGACAAGTTGGGCGGCTTCACCGACCTCGATATTGACCGAGAGGAAGGTATCCGTTTCGAGCAATGCGACACTGGCAAGGGCATCGCAGTGGAACTGAGTGGCGTCAGTTACCGCTTTCCCGACTCGCAGGAGGACTCCTTGGACGACCTGAACCTCAGCATTGCTGCAGGTGAAAAACTATGCATTGCAGGATACAATTCGTCGGGCAAGACGACGCTGTTGCATCTCATCGCTGGGGTGTTCACCGACTTTAGAGGCTCGTTGACGTACAACAAAATCCCCTTCCGAAACCTCGATGCCGTGAGCCTTCGGGCGCATATCGGCGACCATATTTCGCAAGAGGACATCTTCAAAAGCAGCCTGCTGGAAAACATCACGATGGGTCACGTGGGCTTGTCGTTGCATGACGTAATAAAGGCCGTGGAGCAGGTGGGGCTGGATGAGTTCGTTAAAAAATTGCCCGAAGGATACGACACCATGTTGCTGCCTGGTGGCAAAAACTTGCCACGCAACATCATCTCGAAAATCATCTTCGCCCGCTGCCTCGCCGCCCGCCCATCGTTGCTGGCCATCGAGGAGCCGTTCGATTTTTTGGAAAAAGAAGACCGGACACGTATCGCAGACCTGCTCACTGCCAGCCCCAACTGCACCCTCGTCACCGTCACCGACGATGCCGTGATGGCCGCCAAGTGTGACCGCATCATCATCATGCAGGAGGGCCGAATCGTGGAGGAAGGCAGTTTTGACAAAATCAAGAAGAGCAAGCACTTTGAAAATGTGTTCAAGTGACCAAAACAGCTATTGTTTACGGAAAATTAACCTGGAATATGCCAAAGGTCATTGGCGGTAAGGGTTCGATTTGGGAACCTTGACCAAATTTTTGAGCGATGAAAAAATCACAAATAGACCTTCGCAGCACCTTTCCCTGCAACCCGCCTGCCATTGAGCCGCCCATCGAGGAGTTGCTCCAGGTGCGCAACGACGTGCTGCAAAAAGAAAAGGCGTACCAATATTTGGACAAGGTGCATGTGGACAACCGGAAAAGCGCCCGCAACCTGCTCCAGTACATGGCTTTCCGGCTACACGACATCCGTGATTTGCAACTGCTGATGACGGAGTGGGGCTTGTCGTCCCTCGGCAGGGCAGAGCGCAAGGTGCAGGCGACATTGGACACAGTGCTGCACACCATGCACCACCTCGCTGGCAAAACCTGGCAGCCCAAAGAAAAACCGCCCGTCTGCTACCGTGATGCCCGGCAAACATTGGAGGACAACGCCGACAAACTGTTGGGCGGCCACCCCGCTGGCAGGCGGGTCAGAATCATGGTCACCATGCCGAGCGAAGCGGGGAGCAACTACCATTTGGTGAAAAACCTGCTGCTGAACGGCATGAATTGCGCTCGCATCAATTGTGCGCATGACGACAAAACGACCTGGAAGAAAATCGTCGAAAACCTCAAGCGGGCAGAAGAAGCCACTGGCAGGGAATGTAAAATACTGATGGACCTCGGCGGCCCAAAACTTCGCACCGGCGACATTATCCCCGGCCCAAAAATCGTCAAGATACGCCCAAAACGCTCCGAAACAGGACTGGTGGAGCAACCTGCACAACTTTGGATTTACCCGGCTGGCACGACGCCGAATCCACCAGACAGCGCCATCGCCTGCTTGCCCGTGCCAAACAATTGGCTGAAACTGTGCAAGGTTGGCGACAGCATCCGCCTGACCGATGCGAGGGGCGCTTCCAGAAAGTTGGCCATTGGCGAGGTGACGGAATCGGGATGCCTAGCTTCCGCCAGCAAGACCATTTACTTCGTTCCCGGACTTGAGTTGACGCTGAAAAGGAAGGGCGTAAAACTCCGAAAAGGCACTACCAAAATCAGCGATAACTTACCCACTCGACCTGGTGGTATTCCTCTGAAAAATGGCGACCTACTCGTACTGACTAAGCAACAAACACCCGGCGAAAAAGCACTGCTCAACGCCGATGGAAGTATAAAAACGCCAGCAACTATAGGTATTTCCATCCCCGAAGTGCTCGACGACGTGCAGGTGGGCGAACCCATCTGGTTCGATGACGGCAAGATTGGCGGCATCATCGAGCGGGTGGAGCATGGTCAAGCACAAGTGCGCATCACCCATGCTCGCGCCGAGGGCGAAACGCTCCGGGCAGAGAAGGGCATCAACCTGCCAGAAACCAACCTGCATGTGGCAGCGCTCTCGCCCGAAGACCTCGAAGACCTGCACTTCGTGGTGCAACACGCCGACATGGTCGGCCTGTCCTTCGCCAACCACCCAGCTGATGTGGAAGACCTCGTGCGGCGCATGAAGTCGCTGCGCAGGGGCCAAATCCCCGCCGTCGTGCTGAAAATTGAGACCCGGATGGGCTTCGAGAACCTGCCCGCCTTGTTGTTGGCTGCCATGCAGTCGCCCTCCTGCGGCGTGATGATTGCCCGTGGCGACCTCGCCATCGAGTGCGGCTTTGGCAGGCTGGCCGAGGTGCAGGAGCAGATACTTTGGATTTGCGAAGCAGCACACGTGCCCGTCATCTGGGCCACGCAGGTGCTGGAAGGCTTGGCCAAATCGGGCCTGCCGACACGCTCCGAAGTCACCGACGCAGCCATGGGCCAGCGGGCCGAGTGCATCATGCTCAACAAGGGCGAGCACATCGTGGAGGCTACCAAGTCTCTCGGCGAAATACTGCTGCGGATGCAAGACCACCAGACCAAGAAGCGTTCCCTGTTGCGTAAATTGAGCATTGCGGAGCGGTTTTTCAACTTAAGTTCATGAGGGTTGATGAGGTTGATAATGGTTGATTTCCCGCATGACGACGCCCCTATCAACCCTTATAAACTTTCATCAACCCTTATAAACCTTAAAAGTATTTGACATGAAGCCATTTCATCTGATAAACCTGTTACTGTGCCTTTTTTGCTTCGAAAATTCGGCGAAAAGCCAAAGTTGGGCAGTGGGGTTTCACTTTGGAGAGAACCTGTCCACCCTGCGAGGAAACGCCAAAACGGACTACCTGCCGGGGTTCATGGCTGGCCTGCAAATGAGCCATTACTTGACGGAGAATCTTGTCCTGCGCCTAGAGGCCAATATGGAGCGGAAAGGCACGCGGTTGGAAGGCGTAAACCCCAACCCCGACCCCGGCGCACCGAACTTCGGCGATGACTACCGCTTCGACTACCTTTCCTTGCCTGTGATGCTGCGCTACTCGACCAGTTCGAGGGTCAAGTTCGTGGTGGGGGGCGGTGCTTCGGTGGACTACCTCGTGCGGCAACGCACTGACTACGGTGACCTGCGCATCAACGAAATCGAGCAGTACCGCCGCTTCGATACCGACCTCGTTGGCACCATCGGCAGCGCTGTACCTTTTGGCGAAAAATGGACGTTCTCCCTCGAATTCAGGGGGATGTGGGGGCTAGTGGACGTGGACAAACCCAAGGGCCTAGCCACTGAGTTCGGCAAAAACCTCACTTGGGGTTTAATGGCGGGCGTGAATTATTACCTCTGAAAAATGCTCAAAATAGTACCAAGAAATTGGCTTTCAGTGCATTGCAAAATCGTAAATCGTAAATCCCCAAATCGTAAATCGCTACATGCTGAACATTTCAAAAAATACCATCCTCGACAAAGTTGACCTGAGTCAGTACCGCTCGTTCCAGCGGATGGGACTGCCCCGTGCCAACCGCATGTTCAAGCGATGGCTGCTGGTGACGCTGGGCATCATCGTAGTCATGCTCTTCCTGCCGTGGACGCAGAACATCCAGACCAAGGGCAAAGTGACCACGCTGCTGCCCGACCAACGGCCCCAGACTATCCACGCCACCATCGGCGGTCGGGTGGAGAAATGGTACGTTCGAGAAGGCGAACTGGTGAAGGCGGGCGATACCATTGTTTTCCTCTCGGAAGTAAAAACGGAGTACTTCGACCCAAACCTTGTCGGGCGCACCGGCTCGCAGGTGGCGGCCGTGGAAGGCTCGATGGGAAGCTACGCTGACAAGGTGCAAGCCCTTGAAAATCAAATTGTTGCGATGCAACAAGAACTAAAATTCAAAAACGAGCAGCTTCGCAACAAGGTGCGCCAAGCCCGGCTCAAAATCACTTCGGACAGCATCGAACTGGTGCGGGCAAAAATTGACCTCGAAACCGCCCAAAACCAGTTCGGGCGGGCGAAGGACATGTACGGCAAGGGCCTAATCCCGCTCACCACCTACGAGCAGCGCAACCTGAAAGTGCAGGAAACATCGGCCAAGAAAATCGAGGCAGAAAACAAATGGCTCATCAGCCGCAACGAGCTCGACAACGCCAGGCTGGAACTTTCGACGGTCGAAAACGAGTACGCCAACAAAATCGCCAAGGCAGAATCCGACAAGTTCAGCACCCTAAGCGAGCGATTTGATGCCGAAAACAAGTTGAACAAGCTCAAGGTGGAGCAGGAAAACTATCGCCGCCGCAGCGGCTTTTACTACATCACCGCCCCGCAGGACTGCTACATCACGCAGGCCATTGTGGCGGGCGTGGGGGAGACGGTGAAGGAAGGCGCTCCCGTGGTGACCATCATGCCCGCTGGCGCAAAACTGGCGGTGGAAATGTATGTGAGGCCGATTGACCTGCCGCTCGTTTCGCTGGGCAACCGAGTCAACTTCATCTTCGATGGCTGGCCCGCCTTCGTGTTCAGCGGCTGGCCAAACCTGACCTTCGGAACTTACGAGGGCGAGGTCTTCGCCATGGACAACAACATCGGGGCGGACGGCACCTACCGCATCCTCGTCGCACCGGATGAGACGGTGAAGCCTTGGCCCACGGCGCTCCGGCCCGGCGGTGGGGCGCAGTGCGTGGCATTGCTGAACGACGTGCCGCTGTGGTACGAGCTGTGGCGGCAACTGAACGGGTTTCCGCCGGATTTTTACAAGCAGGGCACAGCGCCTGTTGAAAAAGAAAAGTCTCCAAAGAATTGATTATGAAGCGATTGCACTTTGCCTTGGCAACGGTTTTGGCCATTGCTTCGTTGCCAGTTTTTTCACAAAAAACATGGAGTCAAGATGCGTTTCTCCAACAAGTGCGCAACAACCACCCCTTTGCGAAGCAAGCTACCCTCCTCGACGCCGAGGCGGAGGCCACGCTGTTGGCTGCCCGTGGCGGCTTTGACCCGAAGGTTTATGGCGATTGGGAACGCAAAAGCTTTGATGGCAAAAACTACTTCAACATTGCCGAAGGCGGCGTGAAGCTCCCCACTTGGTATGGCATCGAGGGCAAATTGGGCTACAACTATTCGAGCGGTATAAACCTCAACCCTGAAAACAAGCTTCCCGCTGACGGACAGGCTGTGCTTGGCCTCAGCCTGCCGTTGCTTCAGGGGCTGGTGATTGACGAGCGGCGGGCGGGCCTCTACCAAGCCCGCATCTTTCAGCGAGCCAATGTTGCGGAGCAGCGCCAAATCTTGAACGACCTGCTGTACGATGCGGCCAAAGCCTACTGGGACTGGTCGCTGGCCGATGCTTGGGTGCAGACCTACCGGGAGGCCGTGCGCAACGCCGAAGTCCGCCTAGACGGTATCCGGGGCAGTTGGGAGCAGGGCGACCGACCTGCGATTGACACGCTGGAGGCGCTCATTCAGGTGCAAGACCGACGGCTGGAGTTGAACGCTGCGCAACTGCATTTTCGGAACGCAATGCTGATGCTGCAAAACTTCAATTGGGAAAACGGCCAGGCCGTGGCGGTTGACTCCACCCTACGCCCAGTGCCACTCGCCGAGGCACTGCTGGCAGATGTCATCGCCCTAGCCCCCACCGACACGTTGGCGGCGCAGCACCCAGCTGTGCAGGGCTATCGCTTCAAGCTGGAAAGCCTCGACGTGGAGCGCCGACTGAAGCGGGAGGCGCTCAAACCCCGCCTCGATGTGTCGTACAACCTGCTCGGCGACGGCTTCGACCTCTCGCCCGACAACGGCGATTTTTTTCTCCAAAACTACAAGTGGGGCGTGCAGGCGGGTTTCCCGTTGTTCTTCCGCAAGGAGCGGGGCGGGCTGCAATTGGCAGAACTGAAAATCATGGACACTGAGTTTCAGCTCACGCAAAAGCGGCAGGAAATCAGCAATAAAATCAACGCCTACCAGAACGAACTGGCCAATTTGCGCCAGCAAATACAACTCGCCAACGAGATGCGGGACAACTACGCCCTGCTGCTGGCGGGTGAAAACGAGAAGTTCACCCTCGGCGAAAGCTCGCTGTTCCTGGTAAACTCACGGGAGAACAAGCTCATCGAGGCACAACTGAAATTGGCGAAACTGCAAGCGGAGGCACGGAAGGCGGAGGCAGGGCTGCGGTGGGCAGCGGGGATGTGGCAGTGATTTTTGCATAAAACCAGTAGCTTCGCAGCTCAATTTTAAACCACCTGCCGAGCATGAGACAAGCATTGGAGACCGAACAAAAAGCCCTCGAAATCAACCTCGACGACAGCATTTACGGCACGCTCGCCGAGATTGGTGCGGGGCAAGAGGTGGCCCGCAACTTCTTCAAGGTGGGCGCCGCCGCAGGCACCATCGCCAAGACGATGAGCGCTTACGATAAGGTCGTTTCCGATGAAATCTACGGCCCGGAGACCAATGGCCGCTACGTCTGCGAGAGCCGCCTCTACAAGATGCTTGACCACGAGTGGGAGCTAATCGAGGGCCGTTTGCGCCCGGTGCGGCCGGATACCAATTTTTTTGTCTTCGCCAACACGGTAGCCACCATCAACTACCAGCGCACCATCAAGGGCGATGGCTGGCTCGGCATCCGCTTCCAGACCAGCCCCAGCAGTGAACCTAACGACCTCGTGCTGCACATCCGGCTGCTCGACAACGACACGCAACTCCAGCAACAGGCCGTCGGGAAGCTCGGCGTGAATATGGTCTACGCCGTCTTTCGCTTCGCAAACGAGCCAGAAACCCTGCTCCTCTCGCTCATGGACGGCCTGCGTCGCCGGGTGAGCATCGACATGGTGCGCCTCAGTGGGCCTGATTTTGCCAACCTCGACAACCGCCTGCTCAGCCTCTGGCTCGTGAAGCACGGCATGAGCGAAGTGGCCATGTTCGGCCCGGACAAGCGCAACGTACACCCCTCCGAGTTCCTCTACAAAAAGCACGTGCTGGTGGTGCGGGCCAGCTTCCGGCCGCTCACGCTGCTGGAGGAGGACATGATTGAAAAAGGCTTCGAGCAATTTTGGCACGAGCCGGAGGTGGAGTCCGAGAAGTCGTTCACGCTCACCGAAATCACCTTGGGCAACCTCACCGAAATAGGCTCGCTGGACGAAAAAGACTTCCTCGACCGTACGGAACTGCTCTGCGCCTTGGGGCAGACGGTCATCATCAGCAGTTGCGAGGAGTACCAGCAGCTCATTGCCTACTTCTCCGACTACCGAGTGTCGCACCTCGGCCTCGTGCTGCGGGCGCACCGCCTCAGCGAGTTCCTTTCAGAAAAATACCGCCAAAACGCCACGGGTAGCCTCCTTGCCGCCTTTGGTGAAGTGTTCGCAAAGGGTGTGAAGCTCTACGTCTATCCCTCCGTGCTGGCGGACAATACCACCCTGATGACCACGCAAAACCTGCCCCTGCCCGAAGGCTCGAAGTACCTTTACCAGCACCTGCTCGACCACCGGCAAATCGTGGATATCGAGGCGTTCAACCATGCTGTGATGAACATCTTCGCCAGTGACGTGCTGGCCGATATACGCAATGGAAAAGCAGGTTGGGAAGCACTTGTGCCACTGAAGGTGGCGGAATTGGTGAAGGGAATGGGGCTGTTTGTAAGTTGAAATTTCGGCAAGCGGGCTTAGGCTTCAGGCAAATATTTGCCCCAAATGGTGCTCCAAATGCGCCAAATAATCCTCGATGAGAAATTGGAGCGTAGCAGGTGTACCTTCGGGTAGCATGACAGGGTGGATGAGGGGATCCTTTGGCAAATTTTTAAGCACCTCCACGATTTGCGTGTTCATGCTAATCCAAAGCGCGACGACCTGCGCCGATGATTGCCCTTGCCAATTATTCTGCGTCACCAGCGCATCTTGTTGATAACGAACGATTTGCAGTGGATTGTCCATTTGTTGTGCGAAGGTGAATCGCTGCCAATTGTGCAACGCCGAGTCGCAGAGATGGCCGAGAATTTCCTGCTTCGACCACTTGCCCTGAGCTGGGCGTTGCGACATTTCTGATGGTGAAAATTGCTGAATTCGGTGAGGCAATTCCTCGATGTGGTGCTGGAGCCGGGTGATGATTTTTTCCATGAGAAAGAAATTTTGCTGGCTTTTTGGAAATTCACCGCCTGAATCAACCTTCATACATGCAAACCTACCTATTCGTTTTTCTGGGCGGTGGCCTTGGCAGCATCTGCCGTTTCGGGCTTGGCCACTGGATGGCCAGCTACCGCTTGCAGTTTCCGTGGGCCACTTTCGCTGCCAATGTGTTGGCTTGCTTCGTGTTGGGCGTACTTGTGATGCTGAACATGAAGGGCCGGCTTGGT
Organism: uncultured Saprospiraceae bacterium; assembly: GCA_964442355.1. Classification (GTDB taxonomy): domain Bacteria; phylum Bacteroidota; class Bacteroidia; order Chitinophagales; family Saprospiraceae; genus UBA6168. The sequence continues at coordinate 26,600 of CAYTZS010000043.1, forward strand.
GGGCAAGCCTCCGTGCTGCTCATGGCCGGCTTTTGCGGCGGGTTCAGCACCTTTTCCACGTTCAGCAATGAGACCGTGCAAATGATGATTGCTGGAGAATGGCTCAAGGCGTGCCTTTACGTCATGGCGAGCCTGTTGGTTTGCCTGTTCGCTGTTTATCTGGGCCTTAAAGTGGCGAATTGAAGGCGCTCCCAATTGTCGAAAGCGCCTTCAATTCTTCTGTCAATCTTTGATAAACTTCAAGGCTGCTTGCCCCTCCGCCATGCTGATGCGGACGAAGTATTGGCCACGTGGTAACCCTTCCGTACCGATGCGGTTGCTGTTTTCGCCAGCGCTTGCGAAGATTTTTTCACCCAAAACCAGCCTTCCCATCAGGTCGAAGACCTGCAATTGCACGTCGCCACTTGTTTTTGTGGAGAAATCGAGGCTCAACTGACCACCCACAGGGTTGGGGTAGAGGCGGATGTTGTTTTGCGCGATGAGGTCGTTTGCGTCCAGTACCCGGTTGCCATCGGCGAACCAAACGCCTTTTTGCCCACCTTCGAGGAAGATAGTGGCATTGCCGGTTGGGGTAATCTTGTCGTTCAACAGGGAGATGAACGCCAGCACTTCCGTGCCGTCCTGAGCGAAAGCATTGAAAACAAGCTGTTCGTCGTCGGTGGAGTAGTTGGGCCAGTGCAGGTCGCTACCTTCGAAGATGGTGCTCACCTCGCCAGTTTCGATATTGGCGCCCAGCAAGAAATACTCGTCGTTCAGCTCGCTGAAATAATCGAAGGCGATGATGTAGTCTGAGTTTTTTGCAAATGTTGGATCGCCAACGCTATAATTTTCTGGGAGGCTACTGAAGAGTTTTTCGATGTAACCATCTCCGAAATTGCTGCCGTTCCAGACATAGGTGAATCCGATGTCCCAGTACTCGATATTGCCGCCAGCAGTGTTGATGCTGCTGAGGGCATCGTACATGACCCATTGCCCTGTGATGTCCCATTCCAGCACATCGGCGTACACCACGTTGTAGCTGTCCTGCCCGCCCTGAGCGGTGGTAGGATTGTAAAGTCGGAAGTCCTGCCAAGCCTGTAACCCAAAATCATAAACCCAAATCTTGTCGTCATTGTCGGTGGTGAGCGCTGCGAGGCGGCTACCGTCTTTCGAAACGGCGACGTTCGTCCAGATTGCATCGGGGTGGATTAGCTGGTTGTTGCTGGTGCCTGCGCTCCAGTTGATGGTGATGGCCCTCATCCGGTTGTCTTGGTCAATGTAAACAATGACGCTGCCATTGTCGGTGACACTGGGCCTGCTCAGTGGGGATATGGCGGTCAGCGGGTTGAATACCTCCTGCCCATCCGGTGTAAAAATGTAGAGTTGGTCGCTGTTGGCATCTGTCATCACCACGTAGTCGTCACCTGGGTTCGTTTCGATGTCGTTTTGGTTATCGGAGCCGCTACCAGCGCCGATGCCCACGGCATCGAAGGCAGATTTTGCGGCGTTCACTTCGGCGGAGTTGGTGCCGTGCAAGTCTGTGGCGGCTTGGATGACAGCGATACGGGAGTCCACAAAGTTGCTGGACTTGGTCAGGTACTGGTTCAAAGCCCGGTAGTACACTTGCTCAGCCTTGCCTTTGCCCACGCTGGCGTTGCTGGCAAACAGGAAAAATGCCTTGTTGACGATACCGCTGTTAATGTGGACACCACCGTTGTCTTCGCTGCCTGTGTAGCGCTCGGTATAATGCTCCGGCTGGTAGCCGTTGTCGTTAAAGTCGTTGCCACCGTTGTGCGGATTACTGAGGTCACGCAGTGCGCCCGTTGGAAAAAACTGGGTGTTGGTGATGTCCTCGCCCATCTTCCAGTCGTCCCGGTCAATCATTGCTCCGAAAATATCGGCGAAGCTCTCGTTCAGTGCACCGCTCTCGTTGAGGTATTCGAGGTTGGCAGTAGCTTGAACCACTCCGTGCGACATCTCGTGGCCGGACACGTCGAGTGCCTTTTGCAGTGGGGCCGTGAAGGCTTGGCTGCCGTTGCCGTAGAACATAGCCTGGCCGTTCCAGAAGGCGTTGTCCATCTGGCTCTCGTCGCTTTCCACCACATTGATGAGGGACACAATGTTGCCGCCCTGCCCGTTGATGCTGTTACGGCTGAAGGTATTTTTGAAATAATCGAATGCTTTTTCGGCGTGGTAGTGGGCGCTCACGGCCTTGGGGTTATTCCAGGAGTTGTTGCCAGAAGTGATGTGGACAGCCCCGAAGTCATTGTTCTCTGGCGAGGTATTTTGAGCGTCTATGGTCCAAATGACGCCCACGGGGTCGTTCGGGAAGCTTGATTGGCTGCCGTTGAACATTGATTGCGAAGCGTCTATGAAGAAATAGGTGTTGCCCACCTGATAGGTATTAATGGTTCTTGACTGCCCGAAAAGGTCATTGGCATTGGCTGTGGCTGGGCCGTCAAGGGGCGGCATTGCAGTTGGTGTTTCGCTGTTGGTGTTTGGTGTTGAAGTCGAGTTGCAAACGGGTGATTCACCACCGCCAATTGGGTGAAAATGCCCTGCAATCTTGCAAAGCTCACTGTGGTGGTTGAGCACTTCTCCAGTTTTTGCATCAATAAAGTAGCTGTAACGGGCGGTAATATTTGGCACCACGGTCACATGCCAAGCTAGGTAGGGCACTTTGTTTTGATGGAAAATGACGAGTTCTGCCTTTGCCTGCTGTTGGAGATTGACCAGTTGGAGGTCATTTTGGCTGAGGGTTTTGACCTTCTCCAAGTTGCCCACATGGTTGAGGGCTACTGTTTCCGCTGCCGTTGCTGTGAGGGTTGGATTCACGTCCGACATTTTTGGCGAAGGGAAAAACCGGCCGTTGAACAGGTAGAATTGGCCGTTTTTTTCGTGCAAGATAGCCTCTGCGCCATGAACGGGTACACCTTGCCACTGCTGCACCAAGCGGGTATGCCTGAAGTCAAGTTCATCCGTTTCTGTTTTTGCAATTCGAAACTCATCGTTTGGAGCATCCAGCTTCAGCACCGACTGGGTGGCAAGCAGGTAGTCTTGCACTTGTAGGTCGAGCGATTTGGACTTGTCGGCAGCCATTTCTCCTTTGATGAGGTA
>CAYTZS010000044.1:0-6109 GCA_964442355.1 uncultured Saprospiraceae bacterium
TACCTCGCCGGGTTGGCTGAAGATGGTGTGGACAATGCCCTCGAAAAAGCGATGATAAAAGAACAGGCCGAGGCACAAAAGCTCATCACGCAGATGATGCCGCCGGGCATGGGCGGGTTATTTGGGCAGTAGGTTAAGTTGGCAGTTTGACAGTTGGCAGTTTGCAGTCAGGGTGCAGTCTAGTTAGTCTTGAAGTCACGCTCCGTTCTACTTGGCAGTGACTAAACAACTGCGAACTGACTGCCAACTATCAAACTGCCAACTTGTAAGCCACTTCGGTCAGGAACAGCCCCTCCGGTGGCACACTCCAGCTTTTTTTCAGCAAAACCTGCTGGTCGAGGGCTTGGCGCACCTCCTCCAATTCTACTTTTCCAAGCCCCACGTTCAAGCACATGCCCACGATGAGCCGCACCATGCCCCGCAGAAAGCGGTTGGCACTGATGTGAAAAACCAGTCGGCGGGCAGCCTCGTCGAACACCCACTCCGAGCGGAAGAGGGTACATTCCATCGTATGCACATCGGTATTACTCTTGCAAAAAGGTTGGAACTCCTTGTAGTTCAGCAGCAAGGCAGCGGCGGCCTGTGTTTTTTGCAAATCCAGTTTGTCAAAAAAGGGAAAATGCCAGGTTGTGTCCGTCCCAAAAGGGTTTTTGTCCAACACGACATGGTACTCGTAGCTGCGCCGCACGGCATCGAAGCGGGCATGGGCATCGGGTGCCACCTCGAAGATGGAGCGGATGGTAATATCGGCGGGCAGCAGCTTGTTCAGGCGGCGCAGGAACTCCTTCGGAAAATCCCCCTCCACATCGAAGTGCATGAAAAACTGGCTGGCATGCACACCCGCATCCGTGCGGCCACAGCCCACCACCTCGATGGCCGAGCCAAGGATAGTGGCCATTGCCTCCTCGATGGCCTGTTGCACCGAGGGGGCATTGGGTTGCCGTTGCCAGCCGTTGTAGTTCGTGCCCTTGTAGGCAAGCTCTGAAAAATAGCGCATGGCGGCAAGTTAGGGCATTTCCATAAAATGAAAATGCACCTGCAAACCGAATTGCAGGCGCACAGTAAACGCTTATGAATTAAATTGATTTATCCAATGACGGCATTGTCCTTTGACAGGGAGGCCGAATACATCCAAGCGGCACCAGCCAGCATCAGGTCTTTCAGCAGATTTCCCATAGATGCAGCAGAAGCACCGGCATCGGTAGCCGCAGAAAGCCCCTTGGCATGAACCAGCAATGCAAACAGCAACAACATTAGCCCCAACAGGGCCGTTGCGAGCTTGTCCATTTTACCGATGATGATGCTCACCGCTGCGGCAATCAATGCCAAGCCAGTGATGTACACCATGATGGCACCCCCAAATGGAGCCATGCCCGCCATAGCATCAGCATTCATCAGGTGCATGATGCCGAAAACGGCGAACGGTACTGCGAAAAGGTACTTTCCAAGTCCAAGAATTGCATTCATGATTACACAGATTAGTTGGTTAAGAAATGTTTTGAAAATGTTGGCATACCCAACGGCATGAAGGTATGGACAAAATTTCAAGTTTGATTTTTTTTGCAGAATATTTTACCCGACAAATACAAATACACACAATCTTAATCCTCCAAATGCCTACACCCCAAAACGGAAACGCCCTGCAAGACATCTCTTGCAGGGCGTTTCCGTTGTTGCAGCTCAAGCAGCGTTTAGGCCGCCTTCAGCATCCCGAACTTGGAACGCTCGAACTTCTCGGCGGCATAGGCTTCTGTCACCTTGAACTCTTTTATTTCACGCTGCGAGGGCAGCTCGAACATGGCATCTTTCATCAGCGCTTCGCAAATGGAGCGCAAACCCCTCGCCCCTAGCCTGAAATCCAGCGCCTTTTTGGCGATGTAGTCAATGGCTTCCTGCGTGAAAGTAAGCTTGATGCCTTCCAGCGAAAACAGCTTCGTGTACTGCTTCAGCAGGGCGTTGCGAGGCTCTGTGAGGATGCGGCGAAGCGTATCGAAATCGAGTGGCTCAAGGTAGGTGGCCACTGGGAGGCGACCCACCAGCTCCGGTATCAGCCCGAAGCGCTTGAGGTCCATGTGGTTGACATACTTGATGAGGTTGTCACGGTCCACCACGACAGCGTTCGATTCATCGGATTTGTAGCCAATCACGTGCGTGTTCATCCGGCGGGCGATGTGCTTTTCGATGCCATCGAAGGCACCACCGCAGATGAAAAGGATGTTCTGGGTATTGACCTTCACCAATTTTTGCTCTGGGTGCTTACGGCCACCTTGCGGCGGCACGTTCACTTCGGTTCCTTCCAGCATTTTCAGCATACCCTGCTGCACACCCTCGCCCGATACGTCACGGGTAATGCTGGGGTTGTCGCTCTTGCGAGCTATTTTGTCAATCTCGTCAATATAAACAATGCCCCGCTCGGCGGCATCCACATTGAAGTCGCAGACCTGAAGCAGGCGGGAAAGGATGCTCTCGACGTCTTCGCCCACGTAGCCTGCCTCAGTGAACACCGTGGCGTCCACGATGGCGAAAGGCACATTGAGGAGCTTGGCAATGGTCTTGGCCATGAGGGTTTTGCCCGTTCCGGTTTCACCCACGAAGAGCACATTGGATTTCTCGATTTCCACCTCGTCGGTGGAGGGTTGCCGCAGGCGTTTGTAGTGGTTGTAAACGGCGACGGAGAGGGTCTTTTTGGCCTCGTCCTGCCCGATGACGTAGAGGTCGAGGTGGTTTTTGATGGCCATGGGGGTCAGGCTATCAGGCAAATTGAAATCACTGGTGGGTGTGGGCGCTGCTTTTGGCGGCTGCTGGCCTTTTTTGTTTCCATACAGCTCTTCTTCGATGATGTCAACAGCCTGCTCCACGCAAACCTCGCAAATATGGCCTTCCACGCCTGCGATGAGGATGAGCGCTTCGGATTTGTCTTTTCCGCAGAAAGAACAACGGTAATTCTGTTTGCTTCGGCGCATTTTTTCTGATTCTAAATATGGTTAAAAGGCTAACTGTTTAGGAAAAAGTTACCAAATCTAAGCTTTTCCTGAGTTTGACGCTGCAATAGTTCTTGTTGAGGCTTGTCTGGGTTCTGTTGGAATCGCAATTGGCCTATATAACAGACCCCATTTAAACTCAAAAGTTCAGAGCCTTTTAAACCAGGCCCTGAACTTCGAGGTGATATTTATCAGTATAACTTAAGGCTTCTTCATGTGCGGACGGTCGAGTACCTCGTCAATGAGGCCGTAGTCCTTCGCTTCATGTGCCGTCATCCAATTGTCACGGTCGCAGTCCTTCTCGATGACCTCGTAGGTCTGGCCCGTGTGCGTTGACAGGATTTCGTACAAGTCCTTTTGCATGGCTTTGATGAGGCGGTAGGTGATTTCCATCTCCGTCACTTGGCCTTGCATGCCGCCGAGCGGCTGGTGAATCATCACACGGGCGTGCTTCAAGCCAGTGCGTTTACCGTTGGTGCCAGCAGCCAGCAGCACGGCGCCCATTGAGGCGGCAAGGCCGGTGCAGATGGTGCCAACGTCCGGAGAAATGTACTGCATGGTGTCGTAGATGCCGAGGCCAGCAGTCACCGAACCACCGGGGCTGTTGATGTACATCTGCACATCACGCTTGTTGTCGGTGGAGTCGAGAAAGAGCAACTGTGCTTGCACGACGTTGGCCACGTAGTCGTTGATACCCACGCCGAGGAAGATGATGCGGTCCATCATCAAACGGGAGAAAACGTCGAGGCCGACGATGTTCATCGGGCGCTCCTCGATGACGTTGGGGGTAAAGCCCACCACGTTAGGGATGGTGCGGGCAGTTTTTTCGGCGTACTGCTCCAAGTGCATGGTGCTCATGCCCAAGTGCTTGGTAGCGTACTTGATGAATTCATCTTTGTGGAACATAAAACTTTATTTGTGCTGTGTCTTGTCAAAATGGGTTCTCAATATTGATTTGCCCCAATTGACAAGCTTCTAAACACCTATTTCGAAAGGTGGTTGAACAGCATTGAAAGATTATTCTTCCTCGTCGCCTGCGCTAAGCTCACGTTGAGCTGCTGCCTTTGCCTCTTCTTCCTTCATTACGGCGTCATACTTCGCCTTGATGTCTTCTTCCGAGATGCTGATTTCACGCAGGCCAATGTTTTCTTTTATCTTGTAAAAGAGCTTGTCTGCTTGCACATCACCGGCGAGGCCGTTGACGCTTTCTGGGTCTTCCAACATGCGCTTGACCACGGGTTCCAGCATTTTCGGGTCGTAGTAGCCACCGAAGTAGCCTGCCACCCGGTTGTAGGCCATCGCACGGATGTCCTCCTCGGTCACTTCGATGCCGTATTGTTTTGAGAGCTTGTTGGTGATGAGCGTCCAGCGCATGCCATCGGCAAAATTGTCGTAGTCGTTGAGGAGGGCATCGGCCTTTTGCTCGTGGCTAACCCTGAGCCAGCGCTTGATGAACTCGTCGGGGAGCGGCATAGATGCCCGGTTCAGTTCAACCAATTGGTTGCGAAGCTCCCGGTAAAGCAGCGAATCGGCTTGGCCCTGGTGGCCGCCTGCGAGGCTCTCAGCAATGCGGGTTCTGGCTTCGGCTTCGTTGTACACTTCGCCAGCACCAAAAACTTTGTCAAAAAACTCCTGGTTCATTTCGCCAAGCCCCTGACGGGTCACGCTTTCGATGGTGCCCTCATACATTTCGCCCGTTTCGGTGCCTTCGTCAATGTCCGATTGGGTGAAATTGAGCAGGTATTTCTTCACGAACTCCCGGCTGGTGCCTTCTTCGAATTCAAAAATATTGAAGCGAACCTTGTCGCCTTTTTTCTTGCCTTTGATTTCAGCTTTCACTGGGCCTTCGGCAATGCGGTTGACCAACACGGAGAAGGTCGTTTTCCAACCATCGGGCTTTGGTGCATCGCCTTCCAGCTCCACAGCACTGAGCTGTAGCATGTCGTCTTCCTCGATGGCTTCGGTGCTTTCCAGCCGCTCACCATAGTGCTTGCGGGCAGATTCAAGGCGCTCGTTCACCTTGTCTTCACTCACCTGAACCTTGTAGTAATCGTAGGAGGTACTGCTATCCATGCCCTTGATTTCAAAATCGGGCGCTATGCCGATGTCGAACTTGAAATCATAATCAGACATGTTATCGTAGTCAAAGCTGACAGCCTTTTGGTCATTCGACGGGATGGGCTGGCCCATGAAGTTGATTTCCTGGTCTTTCATCACCTCCGAAAGCTCCTTGTGCAACATGTCGGTGACGATTTCGGAGAGGAGTCCCTTGCCATACATTTTTTTCAAAAACCCAAGCGGCGTCTTGCCCCTGCGAAAGCCCTTCACGGCAGCACGGTCCTTGAGTTTGTTCAATTCCTTCTTGAAATCGGATTCGTAATCGTCCTTGGCAATGGAAACGGTGAGTACGGCGTTGAGTGCGTCAATATCCTCTCTGACAACTTTAGGCATGGTGGAATTTGCTTTTTGTTTTTAGAAAAATTAGGCGAGGAGGCTTGGCAAAAGGCTGATGAGGTTGACAAAAGTTAATAAGGGTTGATGGCTCGCTTTGCAAGTATCAACCCTTATCAACCTCATAAACCTTTATCAACTCCAAAAATGTGCGGGTGGAGGGACTCGAACCCCCATGCCTCGCGGCACCAGATCCTAAGTCTGGCGCGTCTACCAGTTTCGCCACACCCGCAATCTGTTGATAATCAAGTCAATATGTCAATGCTTGTAATCAAGCGGGCGCAAAGATAAACAGTTTTTACTTTGCTGTTCAGATTTTGGGGAAAAATGGAGCAAACGAAAAAAATCGTTCTGCCAATTGCTTTTGTCCACAAAAAACAAAGCCCTCCGGCCAAATCGCTTAGGCCGAAGGGCTTCAAGTTTTTATGCTAATACTTAAACGAGCAGCCTGAATGGTTCTTCCAGAATGCCCTTCAAAGTTTGCAGGAATTCTGCGCCTGTCGCACCGTCCACCACCCGGTGGTCGCAGGAAAGCGTCACTTTCATCATGTTGCCAACGACGATTTCACCGCCCTTCACGATGGGCTTCTGGATGATGGCACCCACAGCCAAGATGCAGGCATCCGGCGGGTTGATGATGCCCGCGATGTGGCCGCTCGACGCCAGCACGTAGCGCA
>CAYTZS010000044.1:6119-16195 GCA_964442355.1 uncultured Saprospiraceae bacterium
TGATGATGCCCGTAAACTCCTCGATGCCGAACATGCCGAGGTTGGAGATGGTGAACGTATTGCCGCTCATCTCGTCAGGTTGCAGCTTTTTGTTGCGGGCTTTTTCCGCATAAACCTTCACCTCTTGGTTGATGGCAGATAGCGATTTCTGGTCGGCATGGCGTACCACAGGCACAAGCAAGCCATCCTCCACGGCCACTGCCACACCTATGTTGATGTGCTGGTTGTAGCGTATGCGGTCACCGAGCCAAGACGAGTTCACCGCCGGGTGCTTGCGCAATGCCACGGACACTGCCTTGATGACGATGTCGTTGAACGACAACTTGACCGGAGCAGCCAATTCGTTCAGTTTCGGACGCATCTCCACGGCTTTGTCCATGTTGATTTCCATGGTCAAATAGAAGTGCGGCGCACCGTTTTTGCTTTCGCTCAGCCTTCGGGCGATGGTTTTGCGCATTTGGCTGACCATCTTCTCCTCGTAAGCTTCGCCAGCAGCAAAACCAGTGGAAACGGTTTGCTGTGCGGGGGCTGGGCTGGCAGCTGGGGCAGCAGCGGTGCCACTCTCCAAAATTGCCTCGACATCGCGACGCACGATGCGGCCACCGTCGCCGGAGCCTTGCAGGGCAGCGAGGTCGATGCCCGCTTCTTTGGCGATGCTCTTGGCCAGTGGCGATGCCTTCACACGACCTTCGCTGGCAGCGGGAACAGGCTCAGCAACGACCGCAACACTCGCTGGAGCTGCGGCAGCTACTGCTGCTGCAGGTTCGGAAGCTTTCGCCTGACCGTTGGCAGATGCCTTGGCTGCGCCACCACCTACTTGCGATTGCCAGTCCTCGCCGGGTTTGCCGATGACAGCGATGAGTCCCTCTACGGGTACAACACCTTCTTTCACGGCGATATGCAGCAGGTGGCCTTCCCACAGACTTTCAAAATCCATGGTTGCCTTGTCTGTTTCGATTTCGGCAAGCAGGTCGCCGGGCGACACCTTGTCGCCTTCTTTCTTGTGCCACGCCACGATATTTCCTTCTGTCATCGTGTCGCTCATGCGGGGCATTTTGATAATTTCAGCCATTCTTCTTTGATAAGTTTCGAGTTGTGAGTTTCGAGTTTCGAGTTGGTCGGAGTTAAACTTCGCAAAAATGGGATAATTTCGCTTTTCAAAATGGAAATACCCGTTTTTGGTTTTCAAAAGGGGTACAAAATTACGGAAGTAGGTGGGATTCGGCTTGGATTAAATGCGAAGTGCTGTTGAAAAACTACCTGCTGCCAACCGAAAAACGACATGAATTTTTCTTCAAAACTGATAGAACAATCCGTCGAGGCGTTTGCCAGCCTGCCCGGCATCGGGCGCAAGACAGCGCTGCGCCTCACGCTGCACCTCGTCGGCAAGGCACCGGAAGTGACCGAACAGTTCGCCGATGCCATCGTGAAGATGCGGCGCAACATTCAGCACTGCACCATCTGCCACAACCTGAGCGACGAGCCCGTCTGCAACGTCTGCTCCGACAAACGCCGTGACCGCTCACTGGTCTGCGTGGTGGAAAGCATCCGTGACGTGATGGCTATCGAGGACACCTCGCAGTACCGGGGCCTGTACCACGTGCTCGGCGGCCTCATCAACCCACTCGAGGGCATCGGCCCCAGCGAGCTGACGATTGACTCGCTGCTGCACCGCGTTGCAGATGGTGAAATCCGGGAAATCATCCTCGCCATCAGCCCCACCATCGAGGGGGACACGACGATGTTTTACATTACCAAAAAACTAAAGGGCAGCCTGGTGAGCGTCAGCAGCATCGCCCGTGGCGTGAGCTTCGGCGGCGAGTTGGAGTACGCCGACGAGGTGACGCTGGGGCGGAGCATCGTGGCGAGGGTGCCGTATAAATTAAACAATGAATAATTATGTTAAAGGAGAAAATTATTAAGAAACTTGATGAATTAATTCGAGAACTTGATGAATTATACCAAGTTGCCAAATCCAACGAAACTACTCAGATACAATCAAAAACCTTTGCACTTGGAGTAGAATGTTTGGCATTCGTTGAGTCCGTTGTTGGTGAAAAATCAATATTTTATACAACAATAAAAAACGTTTACGGCAAATATCAATCTAATAGTCTTATTGAATATGCAGAAATTTTAAAAAGATTAAAAATATTTGTTGATGAAGGTTGGTCAGTGGGAATAAGAAATTTAATTTCTGCTGAAATATTTGTTGATTTTTTGGAGATGGCTGAGTATTTCCAAAATGAAGGCTACAAAGATCCGGCTGCTGTAATAGCCGGGAGTGTATTGGAAAAACATCTACGGGATTTATGTATCGCAAATGAAATACCTATTACAAAGACTGATAGCGCAGGCAGTACTGTCTCCCTTAAAGCCGGACAAATAAATACTGATTTGGCCAAACATAGCGTCTATAATATTTTAGAACAACAAAGTGTAACTGCGTGGCTTGCCTTAAGAAATAATGCCGCACACGGAAAATATGAAGCCTATGATAAAAGCCAGGTGAAAAATATGTTAGGCGGCATTAGAGATTTTATCATTCGCAATCCTGCATGACTTTCTTTTGACCATGCACCTCACCACCATCATCGTCAACTACAACGTCCGCCACTTTCTGGAGCAGTGCCTCCTGAGCGTACGAAAAGCCAATCCCAACGGGGATTTTGGCGATGTCTGGGTAGTCGACAATGCCTCCTCCGATGACAGCGTGCAGATGGTGCGCACCCATTTCCCCGAAGTAAAACTCATCGCCAATCAGCAAAATACGGGCTTTGCCGTCGCCAACAACCAGGCCATCCATGCTTCCACGGGCAAGTACGTGCTGCTGTTGAACCCCGACACGGTTGTGCAGGAGGACACACTGGCCAAGTGCGTGGCGTTCATGGAATCACATCCCGAAGCAGGTGGTTTGGGCGTGAAAATGATTGATGGCAGCGGGCAGTTCCTGCCGGAGAGCAAGCGGGGCTTCCCCACGCCGTGGGTGGCCTTCTGCAAGACGTTTGGGTTGGCCGCTATTTTCCCAAAATCAAAAACATTCGGTCGCTACCACCTCGGCTACTTGGACAAAAACGAGACTCACGAAGTGGACGTGCTGGCTGGTGCCTTCATGCTCCTGCGTCGCTCCGTACTGGACAAAATCGGCCTCCTCGACGAGGCGTTTTTCATGTACGGCGAGGACATTGACCTGAGCTACCGCATCGTGCAGGCGGGCTACAAAAACTACTACTTCGCCGATACCACCATCATCCATTACAAGGGCGAAAGCACGAAAAAAGGCAGCCTCAACTACGTCCGCACGTTCTACCAAGCCATGATCATCTTCGCCAGGAAGCACTTCCAGGGACGACAGGCCACGCTATTTGTGGCCATGATTTACGGGGCTATCTGGCTGCGGGCAGGCATGACGTTGCTCGGCAATTTTTTCAAAAAAAGCCAACTCCCGGTGCTGGACGCCCTGCTCATGTTCGGCGGGCTATGGCTGTGCAAAACCTTTTGGGCCAGCTATTTTTACCACGACCCCACCTGGTTTAAAGCTGCCTTCATGCAGTTCAATGCGCCGTTTTACACAGCCGTCTGGCTGGCAGCGCTGTGGTTCAGCGGTGGCTATGACGAGCCGTTCAACCTGCGCCGCCTCACCCGTGGGCTGCTGCTCGGCACGGTGGTCATCTCGGCGGTGTACGGCTTCCTACCACAAGACCTGCGGCCATCGAGGGCGGTCATCCTGCTCGGTACGGTGTGGGCATTGCTGGCGCTGACGGCTTTGCGATTCAAGTTTCATTTTTTCAAAACAGGCAACCTCAGCGTGGGGCGCTCACGCCCTGCAAACCTAGCCATCGTTGGCACTCCCGAAGAAAGCGAGCGGGTGCAACAGTTGCTGTCAAAAATTGGGGTGGAAAAAAACCTTATCGGGACAGTTTCCCCAATCCCCAATCACCAGTCACCAACCACCAATCACCTCGGCAGCATTGGGCAACTCGACGAAATTGCCGCCCTCTACCACCTCGACGAAATCATCTTCTGCCTGCGGGACGTGACTGCCACCGGGGCCATGCACTGGATGGAGCGCCTCGGCCCACATATCGAGTATCGGACAGTGCCGGAGGGTGGTGAAACCATCATCGGCAGCAGCTCGAAAGACTCGGCTGGCGAGCTGTACACCACTGCCATCCGCTACCAAATTGCAAGCCCAACCGCCCGCCGCAGCAAGCGACTGTTGGATTTGTTGCTGGCGGGGTGCTGTTTGCTACTGGCTATCCCATTGCTGTTTTTGGTAAAAAAACCGAGCGGGTTTCTAAAAAACTTGGCCTTGGTCTTCATTGGCAAAAAGGCTTGGGTGGGCTATTCTCAACGCTCAATGCCCAATGCTCAATTGCCCACTATCCGGCCTGGCATCCTTTCCCCTACCGACGCGTTCCCCGGCAAGCAACTCGACGAGGCCACAACGCAGCGGTTGGACTTTTTTTACGCCAAAGATTACGAAATCGGCCAAGATGTCGAGATAGTGCGGAAGGGGTGGCGGGAGTTGGGGAGGTGAATGATTTTCATTAAATTTGGCTAAAAATCAAGCAACCATGCCCAACCCATACGACAACCTCTTCGGAAGTGACCCGCCCCGTACCTTCGGTGCCAACCTGCCGCCCGTGCCAGAACCCGATGCTCATCCTGAAAACCAGCCAGAGCCGCTGGACGAGATACTGAAAAAAAACGCCCAGTTTCACGAGAAGGCACAGGCGTTTTCTGCGCTGTTGAGCAGACTACGGGTCGTTGATCACAAAGTGCCGAATGAGGTGATGGCCTTGTTCGTCCATGTCGGCGAGAACCACGACCAAGGCAATCTGGCCGGAGAAAAAGCCTACCACGAGCTACTTTCCAAAAAGTTCCGCCTCATCATCGAGCCCATGCGGGAACTAGCGGCGCTGCACCTCGAAGCAGTCAAGCAGTTCAACAACGACATTGACGACAGCTATTTTTCGGTGGAAAAAGAAGAAGGGGAAGTCAAATCGGAAAAAGCGGATGCCGTGAACAGCATCTTGCTTCAGCGGAAGATACTCGCCGAGGCTGCCGAAAATCTGCAAACCCTCGAAGATGCCCTGCAAGTCTGCGAGCGCCGCATGAAAAAATACGTGAACGCTGGGGGCGTCAACAACCTCTCCGCCGCCGAACTCTCCATGCTGGCCACCAACCGGGAGCGCCTGACCAGCGGCATCGAACACCAATTCAACTATCGGTTTTTCGATATCAACCTGCTGGACAAAGCAGTCATCAACCTCGGTTTTTACCTCAAGGAAACCACGGCGCAGTACCTTCAGAAGCTCCTGCACGCATTTGAAAGCCGATAAAAAACATTCTCGCCAACAAGCAGGTAAGTTTTACTTTTGACGCCCGTTAATTTTTGGCAAAACCAGTCCGAAAGCAGCGTTAACAACCGTTTTCGCCAATGGCAAAACAAATAATGAAAGGAGTTTTATTCCATATTTTCTTGGTGGTCGGCTTATTGTTCGCCCATGTTGCGCAGGCACAGTTCGGCGGGGGTGGAGGCGGTTTGGGCGGCATTGCTGGCAAATTTGGCGGGGGCGGCGGGGGCGGTGCGCCCGGTTCGCAGCGCCTCACGCTCGACACTTCGGACATCTATTTTTTCTTTGCCGACGAGCCAAACTTCGTCTTTCCGTTCAGCGACAGCTTGCTCGAAAACGTTCACCAGTACGATCCCATCCGCCTGCAAAGGTTCGACTTTGCCAACCTCGGCAACCTCGGTTCTGCGACTCGGCCTTTGTTTTTCCAGCCAACTTGGCGCAGGGGCTTCGACGTGGGGCTGCACCAGTTCGACTTATACCAATTGACCACCGCCGACGTGCGCTACTACAAAATCACGCAGGCATACACCCAAGCCAGCTTCACGCAGGGCAGTACGCAAAACGATGCGCAGTTCAACATCCGCTTCAGCCGCAACTTCGCCAACGGCCTCAACTTCTCCATCGAGCACCGCCGCATCAACAACCTCGGTGCCTACGACTTCCAAAAAGCCGCCACCTCAGCCACTGCCGTAGGCATGTGGATTCATCCACCAAAGCATGGCAACTACGATGGCTACCTCAGCTTCGTATCCAACGGCATCGAGCAGCAAAACAACGGCGGAGCAGGCGAAGACCTCACTGACGAGGTGACTCCTGCCTATCAAGTGGACATCCGACTCGGCTCTGCCTATACCCGCCAAACCAACCGGGAACTGGCGTACACGCATTATTTTTACCTGAACGGCAAAAGGCAAAAAGAAGAAGGCAAAAAGAAGAAAGAGGCAGGTAGCCTACTTGATTCTTTGGCACAAGACTCCCTCAGAACACAGTTGCCAGACCCCTCGCAAATTGATTCGACCTCAATCCGCCCACCAGCAACCGTCCGCCGTGAACCGACTCCCGCCAACCGACAATTCACCCTCTACCACCAAGTCGCCTTGCGTACAGAGAACTACAAGTTCTACGACGCCGAGCCCGACTCCGCTTTTTACCGTGATTTTTTGGTGGACAAACGAGGCCTGCGCCACAATTTGGAAGTAAAAAAGCTAGAAAACACCTTCAAGCTCCAGACTTTCAAGCTCAAGGGTGGGCAACCGGACAGCACCGCTTCCGGGCGGGCGTTGCCCCGACAGAGCGACCTGCTGGAAATCGGGCTGGTGCATTCGATGAACTTCTTGCAGCAAGAACCCGCCGACACGGGCATCATCCACAACCTATTCCTCACGGGCCGGCTCAACTTCTCGCCCGGCGAGCGGCTGCGCCTGAACACCTACGCCCACCTCGCCATCGGTGCCAATGCAGGCGACTTCCGCCTGAGCGGCGAGCTGTTCGTCAATTTGAAGAAAATCGGTACGCTGCGGGTCGAGGCCGTCAACCAACTCTACTCGCCATCGCTGCTGCCACAGCGTTTTTTCGTTACACAGAACGAGGTCTGGAAAAACAGCTTCGGCAAAACCCTGGAAACCAGCGTGGCGGGCACCTACTCACTGCCGCAATTCAAGCTCTCGATCGGCGGTCATTACCACCTACTCAACAACTACGTTTACTTCGATTCGCTGGGCCTGCCACGCCAGAGCGGCACGTTCAGCATCGTACAATTCACGGCGCGGAAGGACTTCAAGTTCGGCCCACTGCACCTCGACAACGCCGCCTACCTCCAGCAAACCACCTCCGATGTGCTGCCGTTGCCGCAGTTTTACACCAAGCACAGCCTCTATTTGGAAGGCAAAATTTTCAAGAAAGTCATGCTCACGAAAATCGGCGTGGACGCCCGACTCACCGCTGCCTACCGCCCCCTAGGCTACAATCCGCTCATCGGGCAGTTCCACCTGCAACGGGAACAAGACCTGCCCTTCACCCCACTGCTCGATGCCTTCCTGAGCTTCAAGGTGAAGACCTTCCGCTTCTTCATCAAGCTCGAAAACCTCTTGGCAGAACCGCTCCAAACCTACTATTTCCAAACCGCCAACTACCCCCTGCCCTTTGGCTTCCAAAGTGGTGGCATGCGCATGGGCGTTTCTTGGCGACTGGTGGATTAACAAAATGTTGAATTGCAGAATTGGTGAATTGCTATGTTTACGGCTCGCAATTCTATCATTTCAACCAATAGTCATGAGCCGTCTGATTTTCCTCCTCCCCTTCCTGATTTTCGCTTGCGCAAAAAAGCCGATGCAAAAAACCGATGTGCAGCCACCAGCCCCATTCGGCCCCGTGCCGACCGAGGCGCAGGTCGCTTGGCAGCGCATGGAGTTCAACGCCTTCGTGCATTTCAACATGAACACCTTCACCAACATCGAGTGGGGCATGGGCAGCGAGTCGCCCGCCACGTTCAACCCCACGGCACTCGACTGCCGACAGTGGGCACGGGTGTGCAAGGATGCGGGCATGAAGGGCATCATCCTCACCGCCAAGCACCACGACGGCTTCTGCCTCTGGCCCAGCAAATACACGGAACATTCCGTGAAAAACTCGCCGTGGAAAGGCGGCAAGGGCGATGTAGTGCGGGAGCTTTCCGACGCTTGCAAGGAGTTCGGCCTCAAGTTTGGCGTGTACCTATCCCCCTGGGACCGCAATCACCCAGACTACGGCAAACCGGAGTACCTGACTTATTTTCGGGACCAACTGCGGGAGCTGCTGACCAACTATGGCCCCATCTTCGAGGTCTGGTTCGATGGGGCCAACGGCGGCGATGGCTACTACGGCGGTGCCAACGAAACCCGTACCGTTGACCGCCAAAACTATTACGATTGGCCCACCACGCACAAGCTCGTGTGGGAGTTGCAGCCCAATGCCATCATCTTCAGCGATGCCGGGCCAGGCTGCCGCTGGGTCGGGAACGAGGAGGGATTTGCTGGCGAAACCAACTGGAGCGCCATCCGCAGCGCCGAGTTTTACCCCGGCTCGCCCAACTACAAGGAGCTCACCAGCGGCCATGCCGACGGCACGCACTGGGTGCCCGCCGAGTGCGACGTGAGCATCCGGCCAGGCTGGTACTACCACCCAGAGCAGGACGACAAGGTACATTCGCTGGGGAAACTGACCGATATATACTATCATTCAGTAGGTCGCAACGGCCTGCTGCTGCTCAACCTGCCCGTGGACACCCGTGGCCTCGTACACGAGAACGACGCCGCCCGCCTGATAGAACTTCGCCGTGTGCTGGACTGGGACTTTGTCGCCAATTTTGCCGAAGGCAAAAAAGCTGCCGCCAGCAACGAGCGGGGCCGGGGTTTTGAATCAAAAAACGCACTGGATGGCAATGCTGACAGCTACTGGGCTACCGCCGACGGCACGAAATCAGCCACACTTGAAATAGATTTAGGTGGGAAAAAGAGCATCAGCCGCCTCGTGCTGCAAGAGCAAATCCGGTTGGGGCAGCGAGTGACCGCATTCCGTGTTTTTGCACAAAAAAATGGGAAATGGGAACCACTTGCCGAAGGCACGACGGTTGGTTACAAGCGCATTTTACGCTTCGCAAAAACGGAGGCGGAGAAAGTGAAGATTGAATTTGAGGGGAGGGCAGCGCTGTGTATCAGCGAGGTGGGGGTGTATTGAGTGATAAGTTAAAAGAGATGAATTATGAGTAATTGTGTTTCAATGCTCATAACTCATCTCTCATAGCTATCACTGTTGAAACTTCTTCAAAATCACCGAGCCATTGTGGCCCCCGAAGCCGAAGGTGTTGCTCAGCACTGCCCTAACCTCACGCTGCTGCGGCTCGTTGAAGGTCAGATTGATGCGTGGGTCGAGTTCTGGGTCGTCGGTGAAGTGGTTGATGGTCGGTGGAATGAACTGGTGCTGGATGGCGAGCACCCCAGCGATGGCCTCGATGGCTCCGGCAGCACCTAGCAAGTGACCCGTCATGGACTTGGTAGAGCTGACGTTCAACTTGAAAATCGAATCACCAAACACCTGCTGGATGGCTTTTATCTCCGCCACATCGCCAAGCGGCGTGGAAGTGCCGTGTACGTTGATGTAATCAATTTCGTCTGGATTCATGTGTGCATCGGCCAAGGCAGCCTTCATCACGTTGGCAGCGCCAAGGCCCTCTGGGTGTGGGGCAGTGATGTGGTAGGCATCGGCAGTAGCGCCTGCGCCTGTAAGCTCACAAATGATGTTGGCACCACGGCGCTTGGCATGTTCGAGTTCTTCCAAAATCAAAATACCAGCGCCTTCGCCGAGTACGAAACCGTCACGGTCGAGGTCGAAAGGACGGGAGGCCGTGGCAGGGTCGTCATTGCGTGTGGAGAGTGCCTTCATTGCCCCAAAACCACCGACAGCAACCTTGATAATGGTAGCCTCGGCACCGCCCGTCACGATGACGTCGTTGCGGCCCAAGCGAATGCTGTCAAAAGCGGACATGAGCGCATGGGAAGACGAGGCACAGGCCGAAACAATGGCGTAGTTGATGCCACGGAAGCCGTATTTCATGGAGACATGGCCAGCGGCAATGTCAATGATCATCTTGGGGATGAGGAATGGATTGTAGCGGGGGATACCGTTGCCGGTGATGAACTCTTCCACCGCAAGCCGCCGCGGGCCATGCGGGCCTGCAAT
>CAYTZS010000044.1:16205-29509 GCA_964442355.1 uncultured Saprospiraceae bacterium
CGAAGTAGTTCCGCACGTCGTCGCCAGATTCAGAGGTGGCATCGTCGGTGCCGGGCAGCTCCAGCAGCTTCTGTGAGAGTGAGAGTTGCTCGCCGGACGGCTTGCCGCGCGCCATGTTGAGGCTGATGCCTCTGGCGCGGAACTCTTCCACCTCCTTTTCCAAAGAGGCCATACCACCGATGCCGGAGGAGATGATGACGCCTACCCGGTCGAGGTCGAGCTTTTCAGGTTCTAGGCCAGCGTGAGCAATTGCCTCGTCGGCAGCTACAATGCCGTAGGTGGTGAAATTGTCGAGGCGGCGCACCTCTTTTTTGTCAATGAAATCTTCGGCGTTGAAGTTCTTGACCTCGCAAGCGAACTTGGTCTTGAAGTTGGTGGTATCGAAACCTGTGATGGGACCTGCGCCGCTGACGCCTTTCTGCAAGCCTTCAAGGTATTCCTTGATGTTGTTGCCAATAGGAGTCAATGCGCCAATACCGGTGATGACAACCCTTCTCATAATACAGTTTTATATGGCGTGGCAGGTGGCAGACGGGTGAAATGGGCAAAGCAACTGCCTAACCTGCTGCATGGGTGATAAAAAAGGAGGAGAGAGAAGCCAAAAACGTGCAAAAAGCAGCGTTTTTGGCTTCGACTAATAAACGATTCGGATGGCCGATTACGAGTTAGCTTCGATGTATTCGATGGCCTGTCCTACAGTTTGAATTTTTTCAGCCTGCTCATCTGGGATGGAGATGTCAAATTCTTTCTCCAGTTCCATGATAAGTTCAACGGTATCGAGCGAATCGGCACCGAGGTCGTTGGTGAAGCTTGCCTCTGGCGTCACTTCTGATTCCTCAACGCCCAATTTCTCTACAATAAGTTGTTTTACGCGATCTGCAATGCTAGACATATCAAACACTGTTTAAGTGGAAAAAGCATTTTTGGACATTGAAGCACAACCCGTGCGGTTTGGCTACTTTTTGGGGCAGACAAACCTGCCGTTGTAACTCCCTTGCGCCAAAAGGTTTTGAAATTTCGTGCAAAGAAAGGCAAACTCTCACGATTGGAAAAAATTTTTTTGGAAAACCGTCATTTGCTCCCCGCTTCCAAACAAAGCTCAAAAAATAACCGGGTGGTGTTTGCCAAATATGCAGAGCGGTGTACTTTTGGCGGCCAATCAATTTTGTCAAAAATACACTTAGTAGCAAAAAGGTAGGTTGAACCCACCAACGCCTGGCAAACAAAAGCAGGCTTCAAGATTCAATCACCAGAAAAAATTAATTTGAAAATACTGGATTCTAAGCACCTTTGCATACAGAAGACTCAGTTCCACTTCCAATTTCTAACCTATGATTAGCAAGGATAAAAACAGCACGAAGATAGTGGCCACCGTAGGCCCCGCCAGCAGCAACTTCGAAATGCTGAAAAAACTGGTCATCGCCGGCGTGGACATCTTCCGGCTCAACTTCTCGCACGGCAAGCACGAGGCACACAAAGAAGTCATCAACCATATCCGGCACGTGAACGAGGAACTGGGCACCCACGTGGGCATCCTCGCCGACCTGCAAGGCCCAAAGCTCCGGGTCGGCATCATCAAGGACGAACCGCTGATGCTCGACAAGGGCGACGTCATCACCTTCGTGAACACTCCCTGCGAGGGCACCAAGGAGGCCATCTACATGAGCTATCAAGCCTTGGCCGAAGACGTGAACCCCGGTGAAACCATCCTCGTGGACGATGGCAAGATTCGCCTGAAAGTGTTGGAGACCAACCGCAAGGACACTGTCAAACTCGAAGTGACCCACGGCGGCCCCATCCGCTCCAACAAAGGCGTGAACCTGCCCAACACCAAGGTCAAGTTGCCCGCCCTCACCGAGAAGGACATCCGTGACCTCGACTTCATCCTCACGCAGCCCGTCAACTGGATTGCGCTCTCCTTCGTGCGCAGCGCTGAAGACCTCGACGAGCTGTGGCGCCGCATCAATGCGAAAGGCCACCCTGCCAAGGTCATTTCAAAGATAGAAAAACCGGAGGCACTCGAAAATATTGATGAAATCATCAAAGCCAGCAATGGCATCATGATCGCTCGTGGCGACCTCGGCATCGAGACGCCAATCGAAGGGCTGGCCATGACGCAGAAGAGCATCATCGCCAAGTGTATCAAGCGGTCAAGGCCCGTCATCGTGGCGACGCAGATGATGGAGTCCATGATGGAAAACCCGACGCCCACCCGCCCGGAGGTGACGGACGTGGCCAACGCCGTGCTCGACGGCTGCGACGCCGTGATGTGCTCCGGCGAGACGGCCATGGGCAAGTTCCCTGTGGAAACCATCGAGACGATGGGCCGCATCATCAAGGAGGTAGAGACCAACGACCTCTACCAAGTGCGTTTCCCGGAGCCTTCGCCCAACTCCTCCACCTTCCACAGCGACGTGGTCTGTTACAGCGCCGTGGACGTTGCGGAGCGCATCAATGCGAAGGTCATCACGGGCCTCACCGTGTCCGGCTACACGGCCTTCAAGGTGAGTAGCCGCAGGCCGAAGCGCAAGATTTGTATCTTCTCCGGCCAGATTCACATACTCGCCACCCTCAACCTCGTTTGGGGCGTTAGGGGCTACTACTACGACAAGTTCACCACCACCGACGACACCATCGAAGACACCCTTAACATACTGAAACAAGCGGGAGAAGTGGCTACTGGCGATGTCGTCGTCAACATTGGCTCCATGCCGCTGGCCAAGCGCCTCCGCACCAACATGCTGCGGGTGACAGTAGTAGAATAGTGATGAGTGATAAGTTATGAGTTATGAGTTGACCACTTATAACTCATCGCTCATAACTCATATCTTATCACTCATCACTCCAAACTTCTTCATGCAGGTAAAAATCATCAACCAATCTGCCTTCACGCTGCCGCAATACGAGACATCGGGCAGTGCGGGCCTCGACCTCCGGGCAAACATTGCGGAGCCCATCACCCTAGGCTCGCTGGAGCGCACGCTGGTGCCCACTGGCTTGTTCATCGAGCTGCCCATCGGCTACGAGGCGCAGGTACGGCCACGCAGTGGGCTTTCCATCAAAAAGGGCCTGACGCTCGTCAATTCGCCCGGCACGATTGACTCCGACTACCGGGGCGAAATCAAAATCATCCTCGTCAACCTATCCAACCAGCCGCAGACCGTGGAGCCCGGCGAGCGCATCGCCCAAATGGTCATTGCGAGGTACGAGCAAATCGAATGGGCAGAAGTGGCCGTGCTTTCGGAGACAGAACGGGGAGCTGGGGGATTTGGGAGTACTGGCTTGTGAGGGATGGAGGTATGAAATTTGCCATGCCGTTCTCAAGCATCTTTTTTGATTCAGGGTTGCAGTTTACATGATTCCAGCTTCAAGGTTGTGCCGTGCTGCGGAAAATCAAAAATCTGAAATCATGTAATCTTAAATCGTCAATCAAATACCAGACCTTTGCTCCAACGCCAAATAAATACCCACACCGCTCCTGCGGTTTGAAACTGTCCCTTTATGAAAATAGTCATCCCAATGGCTGGCCGTGGAACCCGGCTCCGCCCGCATACGCTGACGCTCCCCAAACCACTCATTCCCATCGCTGGCAAGCCGATGGTGCAGCGCATCGTCGAAGACCTGACGGCTGGCTACAGCGGCCAAATCGAAGAAATCGCTTTCATCACGGGCGACTTCGGCAAGGACGTGGAGCAGGAACTCGTCAACATCGCCAACAGCTTTGGGGCGGAGGGGCGCATTTACCACCAGACAAACCCGCAGGGCGTGGCACATGCCATCGGTTGCGCCAGCGAAAGCCTCAACGGCAACGTGTTCATTGCTTTCAGCGACACGCTGTTCCGGGCCAACTTCAATTTCGACACCAACGAGGAGGGCATTATTTGGGTGAAGAAAGTAGAAGACCCGTCGTCCTTTGGCGTGGTGAAGACCGACAGTGAGCAATTCATCACCGACTTTGTGGAGAAGTCGCCCGTGTTTGTCTCCGACCTCGCCATCGTGGGGCTGTACTACGTGCGGGAAGGCGAGTACCTGCGTGACCAAATCAAGTTTTTGATAGAAAACAACATCAGGGACAAGGGCGAGTTTCAGATAACTTCCGTGCTGGAAAACATGAAGGCGGGCGGCTACAAGTTCCGGGCCAGCGGCATTGACGAGTGGCTCGACTGCGGCAACAAGCCCAGCATCGTGGACACCAACCGCCGGATGCTCGAAATCAAAAGCACGACGGAGCAGCTTATTTCGCCGCAGGCGGTCATTGAAAACTCCGTCATCGTGGAGCCGTGCTACGTGGGCGCTGGCGCTCGCATCGTCAACTCCGTCATCGGTCCGCACGTGTCGGTGGGCAATAATTCGGTCATTGCAAACTCCATCATCAAAAACAGCGTTATACAGGGCGATACGAGCGTATCCGACGCCCTGCTCACCGATTCGATGGTGGGCAACCACGTGACCTACGAGGGCCACGTGTCGGACGTGAGCATCGGCGATTATACCAGTTTTAAGGAGTGAGGTTTAGGAGGTTTAGCGGGTTTAGAGGGTTTAGTTTTTTGCAATGTACTAAACCTCCTAAACCCGCTAAACCTCCTAAACCCTTCAAAACCAGACCATTTTGAGACTATTTTTTCTTTCCCTCTTTTTCCTCGTGGCTGCCATTTCGCTGCAAGCACAGGAAGACAACCTGATAGGCGACCAGAAAGTGGCCGTATTGTTCATGGACGGCAACCGGGAAAAGCTGCTCGGCAACTGGGACAAAGCCGCCGCCAAGTTCAAGGAGGTGCTGGCGCAAGACCCCAAAAACGACGCCGCTGCCTACGAGCTTGCACGGGTGTACGAGGCGCTGAAGGACACCGACAAGGCCCTCGCCAGCGCCAAGAATGCCGTGGAATGGAACCCTGCCAACACTTGGTACAAATACTACCTCGCCGACCTCTACCAGAAGCTGGACAAGGACAAGGATGCCGCCGACCTCTACGCTCAACTCGTGAAGGCCGACCCTCGCAACGAGGGCTATTACTTCAAATGGGCCTACTACCTCGTGCGGGCCAGCCAGCCAGCCGAGGCCATCAAAGTCTATGACCAATTGGAGAAAATGATTGGCATCAACGAGGAGACGACCCGCCACAAGCAGACGCTCTACCTCGGCATGGGCGAGTACAAGAAGGCAGGCAAGGAGATTCAGGCGCTCATCGAGCGATTCCCGAACAACGTGGAGTACCGCCACCTGCTGGCCGTGTTCTACGACCAAACGGGCGAAAAAGAAAAGGCCACGGCTACCTACCAGGAAATACTGAAACTTAGCCCCAACGACGCCCGTGCAAAAATCGCCCTGGCCGACGACAACAAGGGCACCGACGACATCAAGTTCCTCAACTCGCTGCGGCCCGTGTTCGAAGACCCCGGCACCGATATTGACACCAAAATCAAGGAAATCATACCGTACGTGGGACGTCTCGCCGAAACGGGCGACAAGAACCTCGGCAACTCGCTGCTGGCACTGACCTCGCTGCTGGAAACCGTACACCCGAACTCCGCCAAGTCGCACTCCGTGCTCGGCGACGTGCTGTACCACAGCGGCCAAACCGACCGGGCGCTGGAGCAGTACAAGAAATGCCTCGAACTCGACCACAACGTGTGGGCGGTATGGGAGCAGGTGCTGTTCATTTATTTTGACAAAAAGGACTACCAAAACCTCGTGAAGTCCTCCGAGGGTGCCCTCGACCTCTTCCCGAACCAAGCCGTGGCGTACTACTTCAACGGCGTCGGCTACAACGGCCTGCACCAACCCAACGACGCCCTCGGCTCGCTGCAACAGGCGCTCGTGATGACCGCCAAGAACCCGCCCCTCCGCTTCAACGTGCTGCGGGAAACCGCCGAATCGCACTACCAACTGAAGAAGTACGCACCCGCCGAAAAAGCCCTCGGTGATGCACTCCTGCTGAACGCCAAGGACCCCGCCGCCCTAGAGCGCATGGGCGACGTGCAGTACCAGCTCGGCAGGCCCAACGATGCCCTCCTGCTCTGGCAAAAAGCCATGGAGTTCGGCGGGAAGTCGGAGCTGCTGCAACGCAAGGTGCTGGAAGGGAAGTTGGTGGAGTAAGCAGACAGCTGCTCGATTGACAAAAATCAGCCTTCCGATAGCATTCCCATCATTTGATTTTTCATGCTCATTCCCCCAACTTGGGAGGGACAGATTTTTCCTGCACCACTATTTTCCAATGAATTGGTGAGCGGGAAAAACAGCCATTGAAAAATCATTTCGCATGAAAAAGCTATTCAAAATTTTCGTTGCAATGGTTGTCTTGGCGCTGCTCTCAAACCCATTTCCACTGGTTTGCCAAGACAATACAAACTGGATTTTCAACCTCTCCGAAGGAGTGGGCGAAGCATCCACCGGATTGAATGATTACCAACCTGAGATTGCCACTGACGGCAATAACGTACACGCCATTTGGCTCACCCACGCGCCAAGTGCCGACTACAACACCTACCAACTGAACTACCGCCGCTCCGCCAACAACGGCGAAACCTGGGGCAGCAAAATCAAACTACAGGAGGGATTGCTGGACCCGAACCGGGTCTTCAACCGCATCTTCGTTTCGGGCAACTACGTCCATATCGTGGTGAGTTGGAACGCCGGCACGGCCGAAGAATTGGTCTATTTCAGGTCCACCAACGGCGGGGCAAGCTTTGAGGCACCGAAGGTCCTGTACTCAACAACATTTGACCTGTACAACCTGCACATCGCCGGAGATGGCAGCAAGGTCAGGATTAGCTTTACCGATGATTGTTGGTGGTGCGGAACCAAAAAATGGTTCAGGCTGCTGAAATCCGACAACAACGGCAGCAGCTTCGAGACGACAACCGTACTGGAAGACTTCGTGGGCGACCTGTCCAACTTTGCCAGCATCGCCGTGGAGGGCAACAACGTGTACCTGCTGTACATGCAATCCATCGGCTACTGGGCCAACTACGACTTTGAGCTTCACCTGCTCAGTTCCAACGACGGTGGCAGCACTTTTGCCAACCACGTGATTTCCGCACCTGCGGCGAGTGGCATACACCACGTCTTCCAGCTTTTGGATGGCAACAACGGCTACTGCCCAAAAATCGCCACCGACGGCAACAAGGTCTGGGTTATCTGGTCTGGCTATGATGCCGCCAACCAAGCTACCATCTTCGTCAACCACTCCACGGACGGCGGGGCCACGGTCTCGGCACCCGTGAAGGTATCTGGGGACGTGCATTACCTGCACACGGGCCTCGAAACGATAGCGGCCAAAGGCGACCACGCCTACATCGTTTTCAACACTGGCGACAACAGGCTTTACTTCAACCACTCCGGCGACGGGGGAGCCACGTTTGGCACGCCTATAGAATTCACCCGGCCCGAAGGCAGGTACGTGAATGGGGGCATAGAGCCGCAAATCGTGCTTGACCCGCTCGACAACGGGGCCTACGTGGTGAGCACGGGCCCGCTCTGGGGCAAGATTTCGCCGCAAGGCCAGCTAGTTGAAGGCCCAACGTTTTTGGGCAACTTCAGTTTTACCACCAGCCGCAGACCCAGGGTAGCAATCGCTAACGGCTATGCACACGTCGTGATGGAGGGCGGCGGAGATTGGCTCTCAACGGGTGCTTTTGCGGACAGTGAAACCTGGTACCGGGGCATCAACCTGAACCCCACCGAAGTGGGGCAAACGGAGCAGGCACTGCGCATGGGCATCATCATGAACCCCGGTGATGGCAGCGGTTTGTCACGCTACGACAACATGGCCATCGGGCCGGAACTGGGCGACCAACTCACCGATGCGATGACCGTCGAGTTGTGGGTGAACCTCGACACAGTGGCCTTTGACAAGCGAATCCTTACCCAACTGAACAACAGCACCTGGAACATCAACAACCCGGTGACCTTCCAGCTTTGGACGACGGCCAACAACCAGCCCGTGGCGGGCATCATGACCAGCACGGGCGCTTATGCCATTTGGGGCACAAAAAATCTACTGCATGGCTACTGGAACCACCTCGCCGTGACCTACCAAAACGACGGCAGCCCGCAGAACTTCAAGCTACTGCTCAACGGCCAAGTGATTGCCTCCATGACTGCCACCGGCGACCTCATCCAATCCGATGCCGATTGGTTTCTCGGCTGCACTTTTGGCGGCTTTGGTGGCCACCCGTCGGCGGGGTTTGCGGGGAGCGTGGACGAACTTCGGTTCTGGGACCAAGCAAGGACGGCGGAACAAATCAGGCAAAACCGCTTCGCTGACATCCCAGTGGACGAGGAAGGGCTGGCGGCCTACTACAAGTTCAACACCGTCTCCCCGTTTGGTGAAGTGACGGATGCCAGCGGCAACGGCCACACGGGCTATTTGATGTACAAGGAAGAATCCTTGCCCGACAACATCAAGGATTTGGGCACCCATTTCACCTACGTCCAAACGGTCGCTTCGTTTGCCTTCTTCCAAGAAAGCGAGGGCGGCGAATCTTTCCAATGGGACTTCGGCAACAGCACAAGCTCCGACGGGGCAAACCCAACCGTCACCTACCAGACGCCGGGCGTTTACAACGTCTGCCTGAGCGCCTACGGCGATGACATGTACGACACTTACTGCGAAGAAGTAGTGGTACAGGGCATCGAAAAGATACAGCCCACCGAGGGCGGCAACACCGACTACGTGACCCTCTACATCTACGGTGGCGGGTTCAATGCCAACAACGTCGTGAAGCTCCGGCGCAGCGGCTTCCCGGACATCATTGCGGAGCAAACCATCCTCGATGCCCGGAAAACACTGACCGCACTGATGAACCTCGACGGCCAACAGACGGGCGCTTGGGACTTGGTCATCGCCAATGGCGCACAGGAAATGGTGCTGCCCGCAGCCTTCCAAATCGTGCCGGGCGAGGTGGCCAAGCCCTACGTGCTCTACAACGGTGGCGGCACCATCCTTTTCAACCGATGGAAACCACAAAGCATCACGCTCGGCAACTCGGCCAACGTGGATGCGCACGGCGTACTGCTCTGGGTAACCATGCCAAATGAACCCGGCAACGACATCGCTTTCCTCAACCTCGACGTGCAGGCGCCGCAGCTCGCCATTGACAATGGCTGGGAAGGCGAACTCGATGCCCCCGACTACTACGTCGTGGCAGACTCGCTTTTTGGCAAGCCCAGCAACAGCCGGGTCTATGTTTTCTACTTCCCCATTTTGCCCGCAAAATCGAGCATGAACATCGCCATGCGGGTAAAAATCGGTGCAGCAGGCGGCACCGTGCCACTGCAAGTTTGGCTGAGCGAACCGTTTTACCACTCGCCCATTTCACCGGAGGTGCAAGGCTGCGTTGCGTTGACAACGGTGAAGGCGCTGATTAAAGGCGGCGTGGGCTTCATCCCTGGCGTGCCTTGCTTGACGGGTTCGATGGCCGTGGTATCCGATTACCTGAACGACCAACCACCAACCCCTTCTGCCATCGAAAACATTGACACCAGAAGCTGGTTCTGGATTTTGGGCACCAATATCCTCGAATGCGGCTCGTCGCTGATACCGGGCGGCAATGTTTACGCTGGCATCCTCAGCCTCATCACTTCGGGCGTGGAGAACGCACAGGAGAACGCCGACTGTTACAGCGGCTTCCGCCAAATCGGTTGGCTGGACATCCTGTACTACCCCGTTTGGTCGCTTGACCCCAACGAGAAGAAGGGCATGCCGGGCTTCACCGAAGACGGCTTTATCGGGCGGTACGACCGCTTGGGCTACCAAGTGAGCTTCGAGAACAAAAACACGGCCACGGCCCCTGCGCATGAGGTGACCATCGTGGACACGCTCACGTTCAGCAAGGCCGACCTCTCCAACTTCGCCTTCGGCGCTTTTGGTTGGGGCGATACGCTGCTGTTCCCGCTGCCTGGCTCCAAAGCATTCAGCATGGACGTGGACCTGCGGCCTGCAAAAGACCTCATCGTGCGGGTGACGGGCGAACTGAACGAAACCGAGCGGGTCGCTACTTGGCGCTTCCTGTCGCTCAACCCCACGACGATGGACTACGAGGAGGACCCGTTCGGTGGGTTCTTGCCACCCAACGTGACCCCACCAGAGGGTGAGGGCTTCGTAAGCTTCACGATGGGCATACAGGACAATATCCAGAACGGCGACGTCATCGAGAACCGGGCATCCATTGTCTTTGATGCCAATGCGCCCATCCTTACGAACCTGCACCGCAACACTTTCGACTTGGCGGCCCCCAACAGCGTGCTGAGTACTTCGGCCACGACGACCACCGACACGCTGATTGCGCTTGACCTCTCGGCCTCCGACGATGGCAGCCAAGTGCGCCACGTGGAAATCTGGGTATCGGAAAACGACAGCGCCTACGTCTTCAGTCAGCGCACATCTGCCGACGTGGCGGACTTCGTGGGCAAACCCGGCTCTACCTACCAGTTCTACAGCATTGCCGTGGACAGCGTGGGCAACCGGGAGGCCATACCCACTGCCCCCGAAGCCGTGGTGACTTTTTTGGTGAATGCCACAAGCGACCGCTTCAGTGCCAGCGACATCCGACTGTACCCCAACCCGGCACAGCACCAAGTGACGCTGGAACTGAACATGACGCAATCGGCCACCATGACGGCCACGCTGGAAGACTTGACGGGCAGGCAAATCCAAACCCTGTTCCGTGGCGAATTGCCGACGGGCAAACAGTCCCTCCGACTGCAACTGCAAGCCGTGCCTGGCATCTACTTCCTCCGCATCAGCGATGGCGTGGGTAGCAGGATGGAGAAGGTGGTGGTGAGGGATGAGGGATGAGTGTGGGTCAGGTGGTTCTCCATTCATTTGGTTTCGATAACAGGAAAGGGGCGGTGCCGGGTGGCGCTGCCCCTTTTGTGTAGGTAAGTATTCTCCACCTCATGCTTGAACGACTTCAACGATTTATGGGTTGGTGACCGTGTCCTGCCCGGCGTCAAAGCAAGTACAATTTTTTCAAAATACAGATACAGTGTGGCCACTGCTTTCCTCCACATCTACCTGCTGTGTTGATCCGTTTTATACCAGAAAACAATTCCTCAAGTCAGGCTGCAACTTCAAGTACCACCTGCACTTGTGCCCAGTTTCATAATAGCCCAATCGGTAACCTGCAAGAGTTGGGCTAGTAGGGCTAAGCTGACTGGGTTTTTCCTGCCACAAAGGCATTTTTTCCTAAACTTTATGGTTGTGTAGTACATTATTATCCAAGCCGAAACCGAATACGACAGTTTGGCTTAATTTTGCGGGGACAAAAAAAGTCCCATTAGACTGCTACAACTATAAATTAGGAATGAATACCGACGAGCATACGCCGACGACGCCCAAGAAACTCAATATTTGGCTGCCATTATTGTTCTCCCTGATGCTGGCTGCGGGGATGTTTATCGGCACCCGGATGCAGTCCAACCCACCTACCGTGACGGCCATCCAGTTCCCGCAAGAGGAGGGCCTGCCGCCAAGTACCATCGGGCAGGGCAAGCTCGAAGAGCTGATTCGCTACATCGAGTCCCGCTACGTGGACGACGTAAACAAAGACGAACTGGTCAAGCAGGCCATTGACAATATCCTCTTCCAACTCGACCCGCACTCCAACTACATCTCCGCCGCACAGCTCAAGGAAGTGAACGAACAGCTAGAGGGCAGCTTCGACGGCATTGGCATCGAGTTCGTGGTAGTGGACGACACGGTGATGGTCGTGGCGGCACTGTCTGGTGGCCCCGCCGAGGGCGCTGGCATCCTCTCCGGCGATAAAATCGTGCAGATTGAGGACAGCTTGACTGTTGGCAAAAACATAGATTACGAGGGCATCTTGTCAAAACTCAAGGGTGACAAAGGCTCGAAAATCAAGCTCGGCGTGTTGCGGGGCTTGGAGAAAAAGCTGCGGCATTTCACGCTGACCCGTGACAAGATTTCCGTCCACAGTGTCGAGGTGGCCTACATGCTCGACGACCAGACGGGCTACATCAAAATCAACCGCTTCAGCGCCAATACCTACGAGGAGTTCATGAAATCATTGGAAAAACTCGTGGACGACCAAGGCATGAAGCACCTCGTGATTGACCTGCGCCAAAACCCCGGCGGCTACATGCAGGAGGCCACCAACATCCTCAGCCAGCTTTTCAAGGAAAAGGACCGGCTGCTGGTTTACACCGAAGGCAAAAACGTGCCCCGCAACGATTACAAGTCCACGGGCCGCACTTTTTACGACGTGGAAAACATCGCCGTGCTGACCGACGAAGGCTCGGCCAGTGCTAGCGAAATCCTCGCCGGAGCCGTTCAGGACTGGGACCGTGGCGTCATCATCGGTCGCCGCAGCTTCGGCAAGGGACTGGTGCAGGAGCAGTACCGCCTGCGGGATGGTTCGGCCATTCGCCTCACGGTTGCCCGCTATTACACACCGTCGGGCCGCTGCATCCAGAAGCCTTACGAGGGGCGTGACGACTACGACGACGACGTGGCCGAGCGCATCGAAAACGGCGAACTTTACAACGGTCAAAGCGAGCACGAAGACACCACCAAGTTTTTTACCGATGGCGGGCGTGTTGTGTACAGCGGCGGAGGCATTGAGCCAGATGTGTTCATTCCCCTTGATTCTTCCTTGCTAAACCCCTATTTCATCCGCCTGAACCAGCACGTTCCATCGTTTGCGTTCCGCTACCTCGAATCGCACCGGGCTGAACTGGAGCAATACAAAATGGCGGATTTTGCCACTAAGTTCAGTGTGAGCGATGCCGTTGCCAATGAGTTTCTCAGCTTCGCCGTGGCACGTGGTGAAAAGCGCAACGAACGCCATTGGAAAAACACCAAGGCCAAACTGAAGGAAGCCATCAAAGCGGGCATCGCCCGGCATCTTTGGTCCGACCAAGGCTACCACTACGTGCTGAACGAGTCCGACCCGTACATTATAAAAGCAAAACAGGTGGTACGGGAAGAGAATCCGTTGTCATTGAAATAGAGCGTTCAACCAATCACCACTTTCCCCCGCATATTATGTGGAAACAACCTACCGACCTCGCCCAACTCAATGCACTGAATACCAATACTTTGGGCGAAGCACTCGGCATTGAGTTCACCAATATTGGAGATGATTTTTTGGTGGCAAAAATGCCCGTGGACAGCCGCACGGTGCAGCCCTACCGCTTGTTGCACGGTGGTGCATCCGTTGCACTGGCCGAGACGCTGGGCAGCGTGGCCTCCACGCTTTGCATCGAAGATTTGAGCAAAAAAATGGCCGTTGGCGTGGAAATCAACGCCAACCACCTTCGCCCCGCTACCAAAGGCTTTGTT